>NZ_NRGT01000074.1:16527-50940 GCF_002332285.1 Glutamicibacter sp. BW77
ACGAATTCACAAGCCACCCCCTGTTACACTCAAATACATGGATACCCGCTAAGCTCGCCAATGACCTCGCACCGCACTTCGGTGCACATCGTTCATTTTGGCTACCGGCTTCGGTATCCCTTTTTTGTTGGTTCCCCCAGGGGTTGAGCCAACTTCGCGGTCCCCAGGTTCGGCAGCCTCTTCACACCCGTGGGAGGACCAAATATGCCTTTGACTCCACCAATAAAACTACACAACCTCAGTTTCTGCTGGCCTACCGGCGAGCGTGCCGTGACCGATCTTGAAGGTGTCTTCCCATCCGGGCGCACTGGCCTGACCGGCATCAACGGCAGTGGAAAGTCGATTCTCTTGCAGCTCATTGCTGGCCGGTTGACGCCCACTGCCGGATCCGTGGAAGTCTCTAGCGATCTCGCCTATCTGCCACAAACTCTCACCCTGCACCAGGACACCACCGTGGCCGAGCTGTTAGGAATTGATAGCACTTACCGTGCCTTGAAAGCTATCGAATCCGGAAGTATAGACCCCTCGAATTTTGACGCCGTCGGCGACAATTGGGATCTCGAAGCCCGACTGGAAGCCGAACTTAGTCCACTGGGGCTGGAAACTCTAAGCCTCGAACGTCAGATCAGCACACTTTCCGGAGGGGAAGCAATGTTGCTGGCAGTAATCGGTCTGCGCCTAGCGGCCTTACCAATAACGCTGCTCGATGAGCCAACGAATAATCTCGACGCACCGACTAGAGAATTGCTCTATGGACTCGTGCGTTCATGGAAGGGAACAATAATCGTAGTCAGTCATGACATCGAGCTTCTGGAACTTATGGACCACACGGTAGAGCTGTATGCGGGAAAACTACGTCTTTTCGGAGGACCGTACAGCGTGTACCGCGAACAGCTGGCTACCGAGCAGCACGCTGCCGAACAGGCCGCTAAAACGGCGAATGCTTCGCTGAAGGTAGAAAAGCGTCAACGGGTAGAAGCCGAAACAAAACTCGCCCGCGCCAAACGCAAGGGGCGAGCTGAACAGTTAGGTGGTGGGCTGCCGAAAATCCTGGCCAATCACCTGCGCCAAAAGTCCGAGGCGAATGCGGGAAAAATGCGTTCGAATCTGGACGGAAAGGTAGAGCAGGCGCAGAGCAAACTTGAGCAGGCTGAAATTCGTGTCAGATCGGAGGAGCACATCAATGTGGAGTTGCCAGATCCAAAACTTCCCGCCAGCAAACAAGTAGCTCAGTTTAGCTACCCTAGCGGACACCACATCATCCAAGGTCCCGAGCGGGTGGCTCTTACTGGACCCAACGGTTCGGGTAAAACCACCTTGCTAAACCAACTACTGAGCACCGAACCGTCCGAGGCTGAACTCTCGGGCAAGCTTTTCCTCCAACGCGTTGGGTACTTGCCGCAGCGTTTAGTGGGCCTCGACGAAAGCCGCAGTGCGGTCGAGAATATTAGTCAGGTAGCACCCTCAGCCACATCGGGGCAGATTCGAAATATGCTCGCGAGGTTGTTATTGCGTGGCACTAATGCAGACCGCCCATTATCTGCATTGTCCGGCGGAGAGCGTTTCCGCGTCTATTTAGGTTCGCTACTCTTGGCTGAGCCCACGGCTCAGTTGCTGATCCTTGATGAACCAACAAATAATTTGGATATCGATAGTGTGCGTCAACTCTGTGAGGCGTTAGGGGCCTACCGTGGCGCGTTGCTGGTAGTCAGCCACGACCAAAAGTTCTTGAACCAGCTGGGACTTGATTACTTATTGGAGCTGAGGGCAGATGGATCCTTGACGAAGTCCTACCCCACAGCGGTTTGCTAACCCGATGGCGGTGTGTTGCCGGTTTACACTAGATCAAAGCACACCGCCGAGGACCCCGAAAGCAAGTTGAACATGTCCTACCCCCAGCGCACCGTCGAAGTAGTCACTACCGGCCTGGTTATCGATCAGTCTGCAACCCTGCTCTGGACCGACATTCGACGTGCCTTCATTTATGAAACAGGCTCCGGCCACGAAGCACTAACCTGCGCCGAGTTCATGCTCACCGAGGGCTACAGCGTAGAAATTAATAGCCAAATGCCCGGCTGGGATCTGGCAATCGAGCACCTGCCTCAGCGCATCGAGAATCTAGTCGACGAACGCTAGCAACTACGAGGAGTAATCCATGGCCACGATAGTTCTTTTCCACCACGTCCAGGGGCTCACCCCCGGAGTTCAAGCTATGGCCGCCGAATTACGCGCAGCTGGCCACAGCGTACACACTTTGGACCTGTTTGCAGGAAAGCTTCCTAAAGATATCGACGCCGGAATTCGCATGGCCAACAAGCTAGGCGAAGATAAAATCCAGGAGCGCGTCGACAAGTTTTTCTCGAAGCTTCCCGAGGAATTGGTTTATATCGGCAGCTCATGGGGTGCCGCTCTGGCGCAACAGTGCGCCCAGCAACGGCCAGGGGCTCTCGCAGCGGTCCTCTTAGAATCCTTCGTGGACGTAGAAGCAGACTGGAGCTTCGGCCCATGGCCCGAAAACGTCCCGGTACAAATTCATGGCATGGATGAAGACCCATTTTTCGCCAAGGAAGGCGATTTAGAAGCTGCTCAACGCTTCGTCGAAGGCGAAGGATATGAGCTCGCACAGCTGTTTACCTATCCGGGCAACAAACACCTGTTCACCGACTCCTCACTGCGTTCCCATGATCCTGAAGCGCGCGCTGTGGTCATGGAACGAGTGATCAAATTTTTGGAACCTTTCGCCTAAAGCAGGCGCATGCCGAACTGGTTATCCACATATTTTGCTAAGTGACCCCAGATTCTTTGAGGTACTCCTAGGCTGAGCTGACTAACACCAACTCTCTCAGCTCTGAGGAGCAGACCATGTCTGTCAGTAAAAAACGACATTCGCGTAGCGCGCAGCAACGTCACCGCGAAAGAGAACGACTCGAAATAAAGGATCGAGCCACTTTTCGTCAGCACCGGTTCAGTCAGGCCATCGATAAGCTCTGCGAAGCCGATGGGACCATAGAATTGGAAGCGGCTATACGCTGCGTGCAGAAGATTGTTCCGGACAAAACGGGACTGCTTTCGACTTTTCTCTACGCCACGCCTACAGACATTCTTGCCGATCGCCGGGGTTGGAAGTCCATCACCAATGCTTCTGACGATGACGACGCAGAACTGTGGATCTACACTCCATCTATTCCCAAGGATTGGGATGAGCGCTCGGTCGACCAACCCACGGAGCTAGCTTGGGACGGTGACTATTACACACTAACTCCCGCGATTCGAGGCGGTACACGGTCAAGCAGAATCGTTTACTACGACAACCCGTTTCGGCTAATTCGAGAAATAAACGATATCGAAAGCTGGTGAGGATCAATTCGCCGCAGTGCCGGGCTCAAATAAAAGAAGAATCCCATCACCCCTAGTCAATCAAGGGTAATGGGATTCTTATATGGTGCGCCCTGCGGGGTTCGAACCCGCGACCAATGGATTAAAAGTCCAGTGCTCTACCAACTGAGCTAAAGGCGCACGGCCTAAGCCAAAGTCCATAATACCCGAAGTATCGTTTCATGTTTAATCGAGTGAAATTTGGCAGTGTCGCGGCCACATCCAGTACCGCGTAAACGTCGAAATAATGAGTGCCTGAGCCCTGTGAAATATGAGTATTTTGCAACGTCATCCACTTTGTTCTAGTGCCCAGATTCACTCGCCATAGTGGAGCAGAGTGAGCTAAATGCGAGTAGTCTCGAAGCCATGAAAGGTGCACGCGCAGGTTCCACAGTTGGTCAGGTCTCCGGATTTCGCCATCACAAACCACGTCCATTCGCTCCGCAGGATTTTAATCCTTATGAGGGCGGCGCCGATCCTGCTCGCATCTCTGAAGCAGCTCACCTTTCGGCTCAGGCTTTTGTGCGTAAAGGTATTGCCAACGAGGACCCTGACATTTCAAACAGATTGGTCCAGGTCGCAGAGACCGAAGGACTAGAGGTTCTTGCAGAGCTTTGGTCCGCAGCTCCGGCACGTTCGCTTCCTGGAGCACTGTGGCGTCTTTACGCCGTACGCACGGCGACGCTTGATAACGCCGAGACCATGTCAGCACGTTTTCGTGCCGGTGCTCATCGCGCAGAAGTTGAACGTCTGGTAGCGGGCGTTGCCGAGCCGCCCACGGCCGAAGAACTTAAAAACATGGCAACTTCTATCCTCACCGGCGCCTTCGAAGGCGACTTCGCCCATGCCCTGGAGCGTACGGCCGCCTACTGCAGGGTACTGGCCCTGGGCATGACAGAGCATGCAGATGCCGCGGATCTTGCGAATGAAACTCGGGGCACGAAGCTTACCGCGCGGGCCAAATCAATGGTAAACACCGCCGAGGATCTCGAAGCCTGCGCAAGGTTGTGGCGTCAGGATTTATTGGACTGATCACGACTCGGACTACACAAGACATCTTGGGCTCTAGCAGTTAGGTTGGAACCAAACCATGTCTTAGCACTAGAGATCGGTAAGTATGCAGACTCCAGTTCCCGACTACCTTCACGAAGTTCTCGATTCCCTGCGTGAGGACAATTCCGGCGAAACCGCCCAATACATTCCGGAACTGGCCAATGCTGACCCAACACCATTTGCGCTGTCAATCACCACTGCGACGGGCAGCACCTACTGTGCCGGTGACAGCGATACGCCATTTAGCATTCAATCCATCTCCAAGCCTTTTGCCTACGCGGCGGCCATTATGGACCGGGGGCTAGACCATGTTTTGAAGACAATTAGTGTGGAAGCCTCAGGCGAAGCCTTTAACGAGCTTTCCCTGGAAGATGGCACCAACCGTCCAAAGAATCCGATGATCAATGCCGGCGCTATTGCCGCGCATTCATTGCTCGTCGGGAAAGATGCGACCGCGGCAGCTAGGAACCAACGAGTATTAGACATGTTTTCATCCCTTGCTGGACGAGAACTATCCGTAGATGAAGATGTCTATCGTTCGGAACTGACCACCGCTGACCATAATTTCGCTATGGCGCATATGCTTCGAAAATTCGGAATACTCACCGATGACGTGCACGAAGTAGTCGCTGGATACACCCGACAGTGTTCAATCTTGGTGACGGTCAATGACCTGTCCATGATGGCCGCAACATTGGCCAATGGTGGAGTTCAACCGGTGACTCGCGAGAGAATTATCGATGCCGATACTGCGCGACAGGTTATGTCGGTTATGGCGGTAGCCGGCATGTACGACGGTGCTGGAGACTGGCTCACGCGTGTGGGAATCCCCGCTAAAAGCGGGGTTTCCGGAGGACTTGTGGGCGTCTTACCTGACCAAGTGGGTGTTGCTGCGTTCTCACCACGTTTGGACTCTCATGGTAATAGTCAGAGGTCGCGCCGGATCTTTGAAAGATTGTCCTCAGATATGGACATGCACCTCTTCGCACCAAGCCACGGTCGACTTGACGTTGTCGGGGTAACTCAAGAAGGAAGTCGGGAGATTTTTTATCTCCAAGGCAACGTACGATTCCCTGCAGCCGCCGAATTACTGGATCTGCTCTCCGAATCAGACTTTGACGGTGCCGTTCATTTGGATATTTCTCGGGTGTATTCCTTCACCAAAGTTGCCCGGCGAATGGTGCTTGAAGCCCTGCGCAGGTTGCGCAATGAAGGCCGCAGGATTTTTCTCCATGATCCACTACAGTCCTTGGCCAATCCCGACTTGGGCGATGGAACCTTTCCAGAAACTCCCTAACGTACGAGTTCGCTAAACAGTTAGCCATACTCGTGCGCAAGAGGGTGCCGGTGACACTTGCTCGCTCAAGAGCACCTAAACTTGAGCTTGGATAGCAGCACCAAAAGAAAGTAGGCACAGTGGGCGCGGAAGCAAACAATTCGGCTTCCGGAACACTGCGGTGGTTACTTATTTTGATCGCTACCGCACTGTTGTCGCAAACCACGCTCAACTTGGTTCGACCGGTCACCACTTACAAACTAATTTCCTTAGACGCTGGCCCGGTAACCGTTGGTGTCACCACCGCTGCCTTCGCACTGCTACCGATGGTCACGGCTGTATGGCTTGGGCGCATTAGTTCACGAATTCCAAAGATTCGTTTTTTGATGCTCGCCGGCGCCGGGCTCATGGGACTAGGCTCCTTAGGCGTCGCGGCAGCCAACGGCTTTGTCATGGTTGCCGTTGCCAGCGCCGTACTAGGTATGGGGCACTTACTGTTCACCATTGGTGGTCAGTCATCTATCGCGCGTTATTTCCCAGATGACCAGCTCGATAAGGGTTTCGGTTGGTTCACCGCGGCGTACGCCGCAGGACAGTTCCTCGGCCCGCTGATTGCTGGAGCCATCCTTGGGACCACTTCCTCTGCTGATTCTCCCGAACGTGTTGCCGACATCTCTCTTTCCTTATGGATCGGTGCCGGCTGCGCCTTGCTAGCCATCCCCTTGCTCTTGCCAAATCTCCAGCCTCGGCTGTCTAAGAGCGCTGCGGCTACACCGGCCCCCAAATCCGAAGCGTCAATCATTTCGATTCTTCGCATCAAATCCATTCCTTCGCACATGCTCGCTTCGCTGGCGTTGCTTTCAATCATCGATATTCTCACCGCTTTCTTGCCCTTGGTTGCCGAAAAACACGGCGTGACCCCGGCAGCGGTGGGTGTATTGCTGGCCCTGCGTGGCGGTGCCTCGGTTATTTCCAGACTCTTCCTGCCATGGATTTCGACCCACTTCTCCCGTAAGTCAATGTTGCTCACCAGCCTGTTTGCCGCCGGAATCTCCATTGCGCTCGCCCCACTATTCATTGACGTCCTTTGGTTGGCGGCTTTAGCCCTAATCGTGGGTGGTTTCTTCCTGGGCATGGGACAACCGGTAACGATGACCATGGTGTCCACCTCCGTGCCCGCACAGGACCGTGGAGCTGCCTTAGCCGTCCGCTTGATGGGAAACAGGCTAGGGCAGGTACTCCTGCCTATTGCGGCCAGTACGGTAGCTGTGGGGACGGGGCCAGCGGGCGCCATTTGGTTCTGTTGCGGACTGTTATGTGTAAGTGGTGTCGAGAAATCTTTGCGTAAAGAACGTGAGAATTAGCACCAGTCACCCGGTGTGGTTGACAGCAAGCGCTTAGTACGAGAAAACTAGTAGACGGTGCCGGGCCGCTGGTAACCCCGGGCTCCAATATTCTGCCGCTTCGAGCGGCCTTCCGCCGAGAGGCGTTCCCGGTCCGGCATCACTAACATTTCGTCGTTAACCTTCGCGACGTAAACTGTTCAGCGTCAGTACCAAAACGATGGCCTAAGACGAATGGTGCGCCGAACAACGTGAAGTTCCAAATTTTTCCTTCAGCCACGCGTGGCATTGAATTGCTCAGTGACCTGGCGAGCACAATCCGTATCTCGGTGGCAAGTGTCTCCGAGATGATCGGCAACCCGGATGGTCGTGCAATACAGCTCAAGGATCTTGCCAATGCGGAAGCTCAGGCCACGGACCTGCTCCACGCCTTGCTCACGCATCTGCGGACCAGCTACATCAGCCCGCTACCGCGTGAAGACATGTACACGTTTTCCCGCTTGCTCCACGAAACCATGGAGCACCTGCGCGGCATTGGCGAACTGATCAACACCTTAGGTTCCACTCCGCTCTCTGAGCGCGCTGCCGAACAACTAGAGTTAATCTCGCAGCTCGCCGAGCTCGCCGCGCACTCGGTTCGGACATTAAACAAGCTTGATGATTTGGAAGATAACTGGTTGCAGATGATGCAGTACTCAAAGCGTGCTGCGCGCACTCATTTAGTCTGGATCGATGAAATTTCGAATTTCTCCAAGGCCTCCACAATTCATAAACATCAGCGTGTAGCGGACCATTTACTGCTGACCGCTAATTCGTTGCGTCAGTTCTCCGACCACCTCGGCCGCGTGCTGGTCAAGGAATCCTAGAATCCGATGGACTTACTGCCCTTATTCACCATCATTGCTATCGTCCTAACACTGGGTTACGCGGTCCTCAATGGTTTCAGGGACTCTTCCACAGCAGTTGCAGCAGCGGTGCGTACCCGTGCGTTGCGCCCCGCCGTCGCAGTAGTTGTCGCCGCACTATTCGCTTTTATCGGCACCATGGCGAGCACCAGGCTCAGTACCGCGTTGATCGGCCGGCTCAACCTTCAACTGCCCGATGGTACCGTGGGGATGAAGCTGCTCATTGCCGCATTGTTAGCCGCCGGAGCATGGCTGATACTCTGCTGGTGGCGTGGCATACCGGTATCGTCCACCCACGCTCTGATGTCCGCATTAGTTGGTGCTGGCGCGGCTAACTCTTGGCTCGGCAATGAGTCGCTAGGTGGTGCAGTTCAGCTGTTCACCGGCTCGGTACTACTGCCCTTACTTATCACTCCGGTCATCGCCTACTTCGCCTCATTTTTGCTGGTAGTTCCGGCCACGTGGCTGATGCGCCACGATACCGCAAGAGATGTTAACGCCCGTTCCCGTGCTGGGCAGGCCATCGCGGCTTGTGCCGTGGCGTTGGGGTTGGGATTGCAGGACGGCCAGCGTACCGCAGCAATGATCTCACTAGTGCTCATTACCGGTCAGCTGATGGATCCTGGTCCGGTGGCTCTGGCCATCCAGCTGGCGGCGGCGGCCGCGTTGTCCTTCGGCGTGCTTCTGGGCGGCTGGCGGATCACCTACACGCTCGCGCGTCGTCTGGTGACCTTTGATCCATTACGTGGCATGGTCGCCCAAGGCGTCGCCGCGACCATGCTATATGTCGGCTCGCTGCTGTTGCACCTACCGATATCCACCACTCAGGCGGTGACCAGCTCGATCGTGGGCGCCGGAGCAAATCAGCCCTTTGAATCCGTCGTCTGGAACCGCGTAGTCAAAGTGCTTGGACATTGGCTGATCACTCCGGTCGTTTGCATTTTGGCCGCAGCGGTCTTAGCCCTTGCCATGGACCCGGTGGGTTAACTATCTAACGTCGCGCCGGGTTGCTGGGAGTGCGGAACAAAACGCACGCTCATCGCCTTAAAGCCCGGAGTATTGGATTCGCGAGCCACCAAACCTCGGTGCACTAACGCGTTAGCTTCCGGGAAATACGCCGCCGCGCATCCCTTCGCCGTAGGGTAGGAAACCAGCCTGAAACGGTTCGCCCGACGCTCGGTACCATCAAAGGTTGAAATGACATCCACCAGATCGCGATCCGCAAAGCCCATTTCTTGCAGATCGTCAGGGTGAATGAGGATCACTCGCCGCCCGTCCTTAATTCCGCGATACCGGTCATCTAGCCCGTAGAACGTGGTGTTGTACTGGTCGTGACTGCGCATAGTCTGCAAGATCAGGTGGCCGGCTGGGGCCTTGAGAGCTTCAAAAGGTGAGACCGTGAACCGTCCCTTGCCGATATCCGTGGCAAAAGAACGTGAGTCACGTGGTGCGTTGGGCAGCACAAAGCCATTGCGTTCGCGAACCCGCCGGTTAAAGTCTTCAAAACCAGGCAATACCCGTGCGATATGGTCACGGACCACGTCATAGTCATCGGCCATGGCTCGCCAGTCGACGACATGGTCATCTCCCAAGATAGCCTGGGCCATGCGTGCCACAATGACGGGTTCGGCCAGGAGGTGCTCAGAGACCGGGGTGAGCCGGCCCTGGGTCGAGTGAATCACCGACATCGAGTCCTCCACGGACAAGAACTGAGCACCCTTAGGGTGCTTATCATCTTTGTCGGTGCGGCCAAGGGTGGGCAGAATCAATGAGGTCTGCCCGTGCACCACGTGAGAACGGTTTGGTTTGGTGGAGATATGCACGGTCAGCTTGGCGCGCTGCATGCCCGCTTCCAATAATTCGGTTTCCGAGTTCGCTAGGGCAAAGTTGCCACCCATAGAGACGAATACGTCCACTTCATTGTTTTCGAACGCATCTAAGGCTTCGGTGGAATCATAGCCATGAGCACGCGGGGAATCGATACCAAACTCTGCGTCTAGGGCCTCAAGTAGCTGCTCGGTTGGTTTCTCCCAGATCCCCATGGTGCGGTCGCCCTGCACATTGGAGTGTCCGCGGACCGGGCAAGCACCGGCGCCCGGCTTGCCGAAGTTGCCCTGCAACAGCAGCAGATTGATGATCTCTTTGAGCGTCGGCACCGAGTGCGGTTGCTGAGTTAGACCCAGCGCCCAACAAAAGATGGAAGCTTTGGATTCGATGAGCAATCTAGCCACTTCGGTGATCTGCGTGCGCGTCAGTCCGGTGGCTTCCTCGGTGGCATCCCAGTCAATTTCGGCGCGAGCACTCTTGTAGGCCGCAAAACCGTCGGTGACTTCGTTGATGAACGCCTGGTCCACTACGGTTCCGGGGTTCTTCTCTTCCTCAGCTAGCAAGAGATGCCCAAATGCCTGGAATAGCGCTAAGTCTCCGCCAACCTTGATCTGCAGGAAGTGGCTACTGATCTCGCTAGACTTGCCGAGCATACCGCCGATGGTCTGTGGGTCCTTAAAACCAAAGAATCCGGCCTCTGGCAATGGATTGACCGCCACAATTTTGGCTCCGCGCTTACGCGCGTCGGCCAGTGCGGACAGCATCCTCGGGTGGTTGGTTCCCGGGTTTTGCCCCACGACGAAGATCAGTTCGGCATGGTCAAAGTCTTCGAGCGACACTGTGCCCTTGCCGATTCCAATGGTGGGGTTCAACGCCGAACCCGAGGACTCGTGGCACATATTTGAGCAGTCTGGAAGGTTGTTGGTACCCAGCGAGCGAGCGAGCAGTTGGTACATGAACGCCGTCTCGTTGGCGGTGCGTCCAGAGGTGTAGAAGACACACTTATCCGGGGTGCTGGCGTTAACGTGTTCCCCAATGGTGGAGAACGCTTCCGCCCAACTGATTGGTTTGTAGTGGGTGTCGCCCGGACGGATGATCATTGGCGCGGTGATGCGTCCCTGCGATCCTAGCCAGTACTCGGTTTTTTCGCGCAGCACACTGATTGGGTGTTGTTCCCACCACTGCGGGGTGACGGTGCGGGCGCTGGCTTCTTCGGCCACGGCCTTGGCGCCGTTTTCGCAGAATTCTGCAGGCTTGCGCTTACCGGTAATCGATTCGGGCCAGGCGCAGCCCGGGCAGTCGAATCCACCGCGCTGGTTAATCCGCAGCATGGAGCGCAAGGTACGGCTCGGTCCGGCTTCCGAAAATCCGCGCTCCATGGAGACCATCACGGCCTTTAGCCCGGCGGCGCTATGTTTCGGTTCACCGACCTTAAGGTCATCTTCGTTGATGTCATCTTTGGGTGCTGGACGATGCATGGTGTTCCTCCGCCTGAGCTACTTGGTGCCTAATATGCGTTGTGCATGAGTGTATAAGTTGATACTTTGCCCGCGAGAGAATCCGGCCAAGGTAAGCCCACATTCATCCGCTAGCTCTACGGCTAAGGAGGAAGGCGCACTGACCGCGCTAAGTACCGGTATTCCCGCCATGGCGGCCTTCTGTACCAATTCGAATGAGGCCCTGCCGGAGACCTGCAAAATGCTCTGCCGAAGAGGTAAGTCGTTTGCCCGCAGGGCGGCTCCGATGACCTTGTCCACGGCGTTATGCCGTCCCACGTCTTCGCGCAGGATCAACAGCTCCCCATCGGCATTAAACAGGCCCGCCGCGTGTACTCCACCGGTGGAATCAAAGAGTCGCTGCGCGTCACGCAGTGTGTCCGGCATTTTTAGCAGCGCCTCGAGCTGAACCTGCCCGTCGTCTGGATTCAGCACGTAGTTGGACTTCTTGTGCACCTCATCGATCGAGTTCGTCCCGCAAATCCCACAGGCCGAACTTGTCACCACGTTGCGGGCGGCCGACAGATCCGGAACCTGTGCACCGAAGCCCAGCTGCGCTTCAATCACGTTATAGGTCTGGTTGCCGTCCTCGTCAGTTCCTGAGCAGTAGCGCATCGAGGTCAGCTGTTCAGCGCGGGCAATGATTCCTTCGGCATGCAAAAAGCCTGCCACTAGATCAAAGTCATCTCCCGGGGTGCGCATCGAGGTAGTAAAAGCAGTAGAGCCGAACCGGATCTCCAGCGGCTCTTCACCTGCCAGTTTTTCTTCGCGCACGAAGCTACTACCACCCAACGTGGCGCGGGTGATGCGCCGTCGCAATATTTTGCGTCCCATCGCGGTTTTCCTATTCTTGCAAGTGCTCCGAGTCACTCACAAACGTATCCCAGAATCCTAGCGCCGTGGGCACTTGTGACCTTTTTTATTATTCGGCGTCAGGCTGGAATAGATCCTCTATTTGGCACCCAAAGAGTGCGCTGAGCTTAAACGCCAGCGGCAGCGAGGGATCGTAGCGTCCCTTCTCCAAGGAAATGATCGTCTGTCGTGAGACCCCCAACGCGTCGGCGAGCGCCTGCTGGGACAGCCCCCGCGCTTTACGGTGATCAGGAAGGGAATTTTTCATTAGCCCTCGGCCCGCTTAATCATTTGGTACCTAATCATGTAATCGCCAAGTGCGAACCACACCAGCCCTGCACAGACCAATGATAGCGGCCAGGAAATCACCACGTCTGCGAAGAGCATTAACATTGCACTCGCGAAGCAGCCGACGCTAAAGAGGATGATCAGGTCACGCCACACTGTCGCTTGAGCACGCGTGCGCCAGCTCTGCTCGATGGTTTGTTCCGGATTTTTCACGGGTTTCGGCAGTGAGCTTCGGTCAACGAAGACGAACCATGAAATAACTGCAGCGACCATCCAGAAGGATAGCGTCAGATTGATCCACCCTGGCCAGAACCCTTCTTGGAAATCGACCAGCAAGCTGAACACCGTACTCAACCCTGCGGCGAGAAACAGGCTGGTCCCCAAGACTAGAAGCAGTAATTGTCCAGCCCCACCACCAAAGCGTGAACGTCCTAGTGCGAGGGCACGTGGCTGACGATCCGTACTACTTTGATTCCTATTTGTGTTGCTCATTAGCCCTCGGCCCGCTTGATCAGGAGGTAGCGCACGCCGAAGTCGGCCATCGACAATGCAACCACGCTAGCCAAGACTAAACCGATGGAGGCCTGGACTTCGATGAACGAAAGAACCGCTGCACCCAGACCGCAGACGAGCAAGATGTCTTGAAAGACACCCACCGCAGCCTTGTCATACCACTGGGATTCCACTGAGATCTCCGGGTTTTTGGTAGCCCCGCGTAAGGTGGAGCGATCCAGCAGTAAGGCCCAGCAAAGACCGAACATTGCAGGCAGCATGATCAACCCAAAGGCCAAAGCTGCCAGAAGCCTCCGCTGAGGATCGCCCGATGGTCCGAAGTTCCACCAAACCAAGGTCAATGCTGCCGATAGCACCGCACCGGCGAGCAGCGAAACGATGATCAGCATTGCTTGGCTACCGCCAAAGCGTGAGCGTCCCCAGCGGGCTTTGGTTTCTTGTTCCGTGTTCATAACATCCTCCTCGTAATGTAAACCAAACTTTACAGACAAGCGAGCTTTACAGTCAAGCTAACTTTACAAAGAAGTTTAAAAACCAGCGGCGCCGTGCTTTCGCATGGCGCCGCTGGCGGTGATCCCCTCCAGGATCCCCGGAAGACCCCCCTTCCGGTCCGTCTACCGCCCCATCGCAATAGGGGCGGCATCCGAAATCTTTATCCGAAGCGTCCTGAGACGTAATCTTCGGTGGCCTTCTGCTCCGGGTTGGAGAAGATGGCTGCGGTGTCGTTGTACTCGATGAGCTTGCCTGGCTTGCCGGTGCCGGCAATGTTGAAGAACGCGGTCTTATCCGACACGCGTGCGGCTTGCTGCATATTGTGAGTCACGATCACCACGGTGTAGTCACTCTTCAGCTCGTTGATCAAGTCTTCGATAGCCAGTGTGGAGATTGGGTCCAGGGCCGAGCACGGCTCATCCATCAAGATGACGTCCGGCTTCACCGCAATGGTTCGAGCGATGCACAGACGCTGCTGCTGACCACCGGAAAGACCCGAACCTGGCTTCTCCAGGCGGTCCTTGACCTCATTCCACAGGTTTGCACCGCGCAAGGACTTCTCCACTAGGGAGTCGGCATCCGAGCGGGAAATCTTTTTACCGTTGAGCTTCACGCCCGCCAGCACGTTGTCCTTGATGGACATGGTGGGGAACGGGTTCGGACGCTGGAAAACCATGCCGATTTGGCTACGCACGGTCACCGGGTCAACGCCCGGGCCATACAGGTCATCTCCGTCCAGCAATACTTCACCCTCGACGCGGCCGCCGGGGATCACCTCGTGCATACGGTTCAGCGTGCGCAGGAAGGTGGACTTGCCACAGCCCGAGGGACCGATGAAAGCGGTGACTGACTTTGGTTCGATGTTGATCGAGATATCTTCAACGGCGAGGAACTTGGAGTAGTAGACGTTCAGCGCGTTGACGTCGATGCGTTTTGCCATGGTGTATTCCTTGGAAATCTAGTGTGGATAAGTGCCGGAGCCTTAGGCTCAACGGCCCTTCTTCGGGGCGAACAGCGAGGCGATCAAGCGGGCACCGAGGTTCAGTGCCATCACCATCAGGATCAGCAGCAGGGCCGCAGCCCATGCACGCTGTACCGACGGGTCAATATTTGTCGGGCTGGTCGGGGTGAGGATTTGGTAGTAAATAAAGGTCGGCAGCGTGGACATCCAGTTTGCGAACACGTTCGTGTTGATCTGGCTTGCGATACCGGCGGTCACCAGAATTGGCGCGGTTTCACCGATCACACGGGCAATCGCCAAGGTGACACCCGAAGCGATACCGGAGATCGCGGTCGGGATGACTACCTTCAAAATGGTGCGCCAGCGGCGCACGCCCAAGGCGTAGGCGGCCTCACGCAATTCGTTAGGAACAATCTTGAGCATTTCCTCGGTGGAACGCACCACCGTAGGAATCATCAGCACGCTCAACGCGACCGCGGCGACGATACCCATGCGGGCGTTAGGACCAAGGATCAACCCGAAGAAGGCGGCGGCAAACAAACCGGCAACGATGGATGGGATACCCGTCATTACGTCTACGAAGAAGGTGATCGCCTTGGATAGCGGACCGTTCTTACCGTATTCGACCAGGTAGATCGCGGTGAGCATGCCCACCGGAACCGAGATGACCGTAGCCCAGAGGGTAATCAGCAACGTGCCCATCAGCGCGTGGTAGGCGCCGCCGAGAACCGGGGTTCCATCGGCTACGGTCTGATTATCAACCGCACCGGTCACCCCGTTCATGGAAGTGAACAGGAAGTGACTGCTCATTCCCGGAAGTCCCTTTTCCAGCACCGTGAAGAGTACCGAGGCCAGAGGGATCAGCGCCAACAAGAAGGAGCCGTAGATCAGGTAGGTCCACATCGCGTTGCGCCCTTGGCGCTTGCCCTCAACCGCCGAGGTCAGCACGGTCGCGGCGATAACAAAAAGTACCGCAGAGTAAATCGCGAAGGTTGCCACACTGAACCCGGTCAGCGTGGATAGCGCCGCACCGATGATAATCGCACCGGCAGCGGTAGCTGGCACGGCCCAACGTGGAAGCTTGCCCTTGGACAAGGAGTTGCGTTTGCGGCTTGGCGGGGTCGGCGTGGCCGAGTGCTTATTGCTAGTCATGACACTCATCAGTTAGCTCCCGAGAATTCCTTGTGGCGGGCGATGATGCCACGGGCGATCATATTCACGATCAGCGTGATCAAGAACAGCACCAGGCCGGCGGCGATCAGTTCTGCCAGACGCAACCCGAAAGCCTCGGGGAAGTTCAACGCGATTTCCGCGGCGATCGTCTGGTTACCGGATTTGATCAGCGATGGGATCAGGTTGCCGGTGGACAACACCAGAGCCACTGCCATGGTTTCGCCCAGTGCACGGCCCAGACCCAGCATGACCGCCGAGATAATACCCGGACGCGCGAAGGGGATGACCGCGGTGGTGATCATTTCCCAGCGGGTAGCGCCCAATGCCAGCGCGGCTTCCTCATGGAGCTTAGGGGTTTGCAAGAATATTTCACGGCTCAGCGAGGTGATGATCGGCAAGACCATCACCGCGAGCACAATGCCTGCGGTAAACATGGTTTTACCGGTCTGCGAGGCAGGACCGGCGAAGATTGGGATGAAGCCCAGGTTTGCTGCCAACCATTCAAAGATTGGAACCAGCGCCGGGGCGAGCACCATATAACCCCACGCGCCGTAGATCACCGAAGGGATCGCGGCTAGCAGGTCGATGACGTAGCCCAGTGGGCCGGCGACCTTACGTGGAGCAAAGTGCGAAATAAACAGGGCCACACCGATACCTACCGGGGTGGCAATCAGGAGCGCGATCGCCGCAGCGATCACGGTACCGATAACAATCGGCCAGATGTAGGCGAAGAAACCTTCACCGCCGGAAATGTCGGCCGGGTCGGCGACAAACGTCGGCAGGGCCTGGATGAGCAAGAAGATCGCAACGGCGAACAGCGTGACTAGGATCAGCACACCGGCAGCCAAAGCGGTGCCGGAGAAGATCTTGTCGCCCGCTTGACCCGAGGTCGATGACTTGCTCTTCAAAGCATTAGTCGTCATGGCAGGAGCCTTTACAAGGAGGGGGTTACGACTGCGAGGTCGTGGGGGTGGAGGGGTTTTACGTGGGCGGATCACTTTAATCCGCCCACGCGGTCATGCTTGGATACTACTTGGCTACGGTGATGCCGTCGATCGACTTGGCAGCCTTCTCGGAAATTGCGGCCGAGATTGGGGCGTTGCCGGCAGAATCCTGCGCGGTCTTCTGGCCTGCGTCGGAGATGACGTAGTTGCCGAAGGCCTTGACCAGGTCAACGGTTGCCTGATCCTTGTAGGAGCTGCAGAAGATGTGGTACGAAACCAGCACGATTGGGTAGGTGCCAGCCTCGGTGGTGTCACGCTCAAGGTCCAGCGCCAGATCGTTCTCGGCTGCATCCTTGACCGGGGTAGCGGTCTCTAGTGCCTTGGCTGCTGCCTCGGCCGAGATCTTGGTGTATTCCTCGCCGACCTTGACGTTCACGGTGGACAGCTTGCCCACTGCGGAGAAGTCAGCGTAGGTGATGGCGCCGTCGGTGGAGGTGGTGGTGGAGACCACGCCGGAGGTGCCCTTAGCGTTTTCCGACTGGATGTCGCTTGGCCAGTCACCGGAAACATCGTAGTTCCAGACGTCGCCAGCTGCTGCCTTCAGGTATTCAACGAAGTTCTCGGTGGTGCCGGACTCGTCGTTGCGGTGTACCACGGTGATCGCGGTGTCTGGCAGTTCAACATCTGGGTTCTGGCTGGCGATAGCCTCATCGTTCCACTTGGTGATTTCTTTCTTGAACACCTTGGCGATGGTTGCTGCGTCCATGTTGATTTCTTCGACGCCTTCAAGGTTGAAGGCAATCGCGATCGGGGAGACGTAGGCAGGAATGTTGAATGCACCCTCTGGGCCGCAAACTTCCTTAGCCTTTTCGGCTTCTTCTGGCTTCAGGTAAGCGTCCGAACCGGCGAACTGTGCGCCGCCTGCCAGGAATGCTTCGCGGCCAGCGCCGGAACCATCTGGCGAGTACTGCACGTTGGCGTCCGCGTTCTCAGCCTTGAAGCCGGTAATCCAGGCTTCCATTGCCGAGTTCTGGCTGGAAGCGCCGATGCCGGTTAGCGTGCCGGTCACGCCGGATGCAGCCGAGCTGCTGGCCGACTCCGAGCCGGCGGCTGCGGTTGGGTTATCTGATCCACAGGCGGTCAGTGCGAGCGCGGCGACGGAAAGAACTGCAGCAGCGCTGCCAAAACGATTGAGCTTCACGAGTATTACTCCCCATTTATAGATGATCTGAGTGTGACCAACAGCGGACATCTGCCACGCTTCGTATACGACGTTAAACGCCGTAGGTAACCAGATCACCCAGCCAAGGTGAACGGAAGGTTAACAACCCGCAGAATCTCACGTGACCTCGATCACCTGGTTTATTTCTGGAGTTTTTTGGCGCCCGCATCACAAATGGGCGCAACATCGCCGACGCGAGGCTCGCTCTTGCAGCATGTCATGGAACACTAGTGACATGTCCCAAGCAGGAATAGCGCAGCGCGCGTGGAAGTTTCTGAGCCAACGCAACCGCTCCGGACTGGTGCGCACCCGAAACTCACTACCGCGCATCTCGCGCATGACACTGGGCGCAATAGGCGCATTCTGGATCGCTTCGGCCATCTGGGGACATACCGACCCGATCTTTGCCGCCACCAGCGCGCTGGTATCTCTAGGCTTCGGATCGGCGACCACCACCCGCCGCACCGCAGAGGTCGCACTAGGCTGCACCCTGGGCGTAGCCCTGGGCGACATGCTGATGCACTGGTGGGGGCAGGGCATTTGGCAGGCAGCCGCGGTGATGTCGCTGTCTCTGGTGGTAGCCCGCTATCTGGATTCTGGCGCAATTTTCTCGACTCAACTCGGCATGCAGTCGGCGCTTGTTGTTTTGCTGCCGATTAGTGCCGACGGACCTTTTGCCCGTTCCATTGACGCGATGACCGGCTCGCTGCTGGCGTTGCTCATCGTGATCCTGTGGCCCAGCGACCCACGGCGCACCCCGGTGGGCGGCCTCTCTGACCTACTCAAGGAGTTATCCGAGGTGATGATCGAATGCTCCTGGGCGGTCCGCGACGATGACCACCGCGCAGCATTCCACGCACTGATCAAGGCTCGCGCCACCCAACGCCATCTCGATTCCCTTCCCGGAGCCTTCCGCACGGCCCGCGAAGTCGCAACGCTCTCCCCTACCGGACGCAGACATCGCCACGAGTTAAGCCGGTTATCCTCACGCTTTGAACACTTTGATCGTGCCACCCGTAACTGTCGGGTTTTTGCACGCCGGCTGGCCTCGGTGCTGAGTAATAGCGCGCTGACCGAGCAGGGCGCGCAAAGCCTGGCACCACTGCTGCGTGACGTATCCGAAGCGGTAAATACGATGGCCCATTCGGTGCGCGAACCTACCGTGGCCGGACAAAGAAAATTTGAGAAAGCCGCCAGGCACCAGCTCGAAGCGGTAGCGGCCCAACTTGACCCGCGTGAACTTGGCGTCGAAGGGTTGCAAGGTGAAGGCCTGGTCTTGCTGCTTCGCCCGATGGTTGTCGACCTATTGCAGGCCGCCGGCCGAGATCACGAAGAAGCTGTGGGGCCACTGCCTCGCCTGAGCTGAATTGTCCGTTTAGCTAGATAACATTGAGCTATGGCCAAGACCTCCACACGCAGTAAGCCTTCCGCAAGCTACAAATGCGCCGAATGCGGCTGGACAACGGTTAAATGGGTGGGCCGTTGCGGCGAATGCCAAGCTTGGGGTTCGGTCGACGAGGTTGGCGCTGTCACCGCGCGCACCGCACCGGCCGCCAAGGTGGCACACATTGCCCAACCTATTGCGCAAATTGATGGTTCGGCAGCGGCATTCCGCACCAGCGGGGTCTCCGAGCTGGACCGCGTACTCGGTGGCGGGCTCGTCCCGGCCGCGGCGATCTTGCTAGCCGGGGAGCCCGGGGTAGGAAAATCCACCTTGCTGCTTGATGTAGCTGCAAAGGCGGCGGCAACCGGCCTGCGCGTACTTTATCTGACCGGCGAGGAATCCGCGGCGCAGGTTAAATCACGTGCCGAACGGATTAATGCGGTGGCAGATAATCTGTACCTGGCCGCGGAAACCGACCTGTCGCTCGCACTGGGTCAGATTCGCGAAATTGACCCCCAGCTGCTGGTGTTAGATTCCGTGCAGACCTTCTCTTCGGCTGAAATCGACGGGTCCGCCGGCGGCGTGTCACAGGTGCGTGAGGTCGCAGCCTCAATTATTAATGCCGCAAAAACCCGTGCGATGACCACCATTATGGTCGGTCACGTCACTAAGGAAGGCTCGGTTGCCGGCCCGCGACTCCTCGAACACCTAGTCGATGTGGTCTGCCAGTTCGACGGCGAGAAACACTCCCGACTACGCATCCTACGTGCGCTAAAAAACCGCTACGGTGCCACCGATGAGGTGGGCTGCTTTGATTTGAATGAAGATGGCATTCATTCACTGACCGACCCTTCAAAGCTTTTTGTCACCCGCACCCGCAACCCGGTGCCAGGTACTTGCATTACCGTGACGCTGGAGGGCCGTCGCCCCTTGGTCGCCGAGGTGCAAACCCTACTTTCACGCTCCAGCGCTCCGGCTCCGCGCCGCGCTACCAGTGGCTTAGACCCGGCGCGCGCGCAAATGGTGCTGGCGGTACTGCAGGCGCGAGCCCGCATGGACCTGTCCGCGATGGACTCCTACATCGCTACTGTCGGTGGGGTAAAAATTACCGAACCCGCAGCGGACCTTGCCTGCGCCCTAGCGATCGCCTCGTCAATGAACGATTTTCCGCTTCCCCAAGACTTTGTCGCATTCGGCGAGGTGGGGTTGGCCGGTGAGGTGCGCCAGGTGCCAGAAATTTCCCGACGAATTACCGAGGCTGCACGGCTGGGATTCTCTTTTGCCATGGCACCTTCTACCCCAGAACCGCTAAAAAATATCCCGGACGGTATTCGCGTCTTTCAGGTCGAATCGATCACCGAGGCACTAGACGTCGCCTTTACCCAGCGAAAGAATCCAACAGGATAAAATGGCGGTTGCTGCCCGCTGAAAGGACGCACGGTGAAACTGCACCCCACCCCCGCACTGTTAACCACTCTGGCCCGGATCGCACCGGGAACCGAACTAGCTCAAGGGCTTGAACGCATCCAGCGTGGACGTACCGGAGCGTTGATAGTTCTAGGTCACGATCGGGTAGTTGAATCCATCTGCTCCGGCGGTTTTCGGATTAACACCGAATACACCCCCACCCGGATTCGCGAACTAGCGAAGATGGACGGCGCAATTATTCTTGATGCAACGGGAAAACAGGTATTGCAAGCAGGGGTACAGCTCATGCCTGATGCTGCAATCGAAACCCAAGAATCCGGAACCCGGCACCGCACCGCCGAGCGTGTGGCAGTACAGACCGGTTTCCCGGTCATCTCGGTCTCCCAATCGATGCATACCATCACGCTATATGCGGCCGGCGAGCGCCATGTGCTGGAAACTAGTGAGCGCCTGCTGGCGCGCGGTAACCAAGCGGTAGCCACCCTGGAGCGGTACCGGCACCGGTTGGACCAGGTCACCAGCGCCCTGTCTGCCGCGGAGATTGAAGATGTGGCCACGGTTCGTGAGGTCCTCGCGGTACTGCAACGCACTGAAATGTTACGCCGAACCAGCGAGGAGATCTCCCGGCATGTACTGGAACTAGGCGTAGACGGTCGCCTGCTCGCGGCCCAGCACGCGGAACTGCTCGCCGGCGTGCAGGCCGATAACCAGCTGATCCTGCGCGATTATTCAAATGCGGAGGGTGTGGAGCTGGATATTGACGCGGCGCTGAAGAAGCTCGCCGAGATCACCGACGCACAATTGGTCGAGCTGGAAGCGCTCACCAAGATCCTGTTCCCGAATTCGACCGTGAGCCAAGATGACCAACTCACCCCCAAGGGTTACCGGTTGCTCTCACAGATCCGCACGGTGCCCAAGGCTATCGGCGAGCGGCTGGTGGCAGCCTTCGATAATTTGCAGCACCTGATGGCGGCGTCCACCACCTCGCTGATGGAAATCGAAGGCGTCGGTGAACAGCGCGCGCGTTCGATCCGCGAAGGTCTGGCCCGTATGGCCGAGTCCTCACTTTTGGACCGGTACATCTAGTCCAGCTGGAAGGTCACCGGCTCCGAATTGTTTTCGCCTAAGGCTGCGGTGAATTTGTAGGTTCCCGGACGTGGTTTCACGTTGACTGACTTGCAGCCCGGGGCCGAGCGTTGCCGGGACCAGGTGAAGCGGGCAGATTCTTTTTGTCCCGGCTTCATTTTCATTGCCACATCTTCACCATCGGTCAGACAGTCGAGTGTGGAGAAGATGCGGTCGTTGCCGCTGGTGATCAAGAATTCTTGTTGGGTGGTACCCACGTTTAATTCGCACTCACGCTCTGAGCTGTTCTCAATGCCTAGGATCAGCACCGGTTGCTTATCGGTGGGGTACGAGCCGGCATCGGTGCTGGCGGTAATTTTTACCTCATCCGAAGAGCATTTGTCCCCCGTGTCCGGTGTAGCGGACTCATTAGGGCTTGGCGAACTGCTCGGCACCGCTTGCGGTTTGTTCTCGACTGGCGTGCTGGCTCCAAGAATTCCGGCCAGCGCTACGCCGCCCCAAACCAGCAAGCCAACGATCGCTAAAGCGATCACGGCCACGGCAATGCGCCGGCGGCGATAGACGCTGGCCGCTGATTTTCCCCCCGATGCATTACTCATGGCTTAAGGCTAGTTCATCGCTGAGCCTCAGCCCGGTAATGCCAGCCGATTCCACACCGTGAATCGGCTCGCTTAGAGTGGATACGTGCAAGAAATCCACCAACAAATTAATCACTGGTACCAGCGCAATGCCCGCGACCTTCCGTGGCGTCGTCCTGGCGTCAGCGGCTGGGCCGTCATGGTCAGTGAATTCATGCTGCAGCAAACTCCGGTGGTGCGCGTGCTACCGGTCTGGGAGCAGTGGATGCACCGTTGGCCACGGCCTCAAGACCTGGCCGCCGAGCCCTTGTCCGAGGCGTTAAAGGCCTGGGGCCGTTTAGGCTATCCGCGCCGCGCCATGCGCTTGCATGCGGCCGCCATTGAAATCACCACCCAGTACAACGGTGAAGTGCCGGAAACCGAACAGCAGCTGCGTGCACTTCCAGGGGTCGGCGAGTACACCGCCGCGGCCATTGCCTGTTTCGCCTACGGGCAACGCACCGTAGTCGTTGATACCAATATCCGCCGGGTACACGCCCGGTTATTTGGTGGGATGGCGTTACCCGAACCAAATCCGCGCGCCAGCGAGTTCGCACGTGCCAAGCAGGTTCAACCCGAAGAGCACTCAAGCGCAAATCTGTGGAATATCTCGGTCATGGAGCTCGGCGCGCTGATCTGCACGGCACGCTCACCAAAATGTGATGCTTGCCCGGTCTATGAACACTGCGCGTGGATTAAAGCAGGGCAACCCGCACCGCACTACGCGCCCAAAGGACAAGCGTGGAAGGGCACCGACCGCCAGGTTCGTGGGGCGATGATGGCGATCTTGCGGGCCCACGAAGAACCCGTGCTCCGCGAAACCTTCCTGACGGATCTAGCGCTTCAAGGCCACGGCGACTATATAGCCCTGCACAAGCTTGACGCGCCGCTTGAGCAACGTGAACGCGCACTGGCCGGGCTGCTGAGCGACGGATTAGCGCTTGCTGAAGAAGCAGGTATCCGACTGCCAAGCTAGGCTTCGCGCGCCACTTATCGTATTTGGGGCAGTACCGCCCTATGCTATGGCTATGAATGCAAGCGCAGACGCGGCTAATGCCGCCCGCAGGGCAGCCGATCACCCCTGGTTTGGGCGATTGGCCAGGTCCGGTTACGTGGCCAATGGAATATTGCACGGAGTATTAGGCGCGTTGGCCTTGGTGCTCGCCACCGGTGGATCCGCTCAGGCAGATCAAAGCGGGGCCATCCAGGCACTTGCGTCGCAACCATTTGGTGAACTGTTGCTGTGGGTCTGTGCCGCCGGATCCCTGCTTTTGGGTTTATGGAATATTTCTCAGGCGTTACTCCACAGCGACAAACTTCGTACGCGCATAAAATTTGTGTCCACCGGGTTAGTTTTTCTGCTCACCGGGGGCGCTTTTGGCCGTTACGCCATCGGCAGTGGTAGCGATTCCAAGAAGACCGCTACCAGCCTCAGCGGTGAGCTGATGGGGCATCCGGCCGGGCAGATCGCATTGATTATTTTTGGCGCCACGGTGATCGGCATAGGCGGGTTTTTCGTCTTCCGCGGCGTGACCCGCAGGTTCCTAAAAGACCTAAAAACCACTGGTGGCACTGCGATCTCCCCCGCAGTCAAAATCACCGGAACAGTCGGCTACATCGCCAAGGGCCTGGTTCTTGGGGCTCTTGGCTTACTGTTTATTGTCGCCACAATTCAGCATGACCCAGAAGAAGCAACGGGAATTGATGGGGCGCTCAAAGCCATTCGAGACCAAAGCTTTGGTTCTGTCGCGCTAGCGGCCATCGGTGCTGGACTGCTGGCCTACGCGGTATATCTACTCTTCCGTGCACGCTACGATTCGATGGACTAGAAGGTCAAGATCATTCGGGTATTGCCCAAGGTATTTGGCTTCACCCGCGCGAGGTCCAGGAATTCTGCCACGCCCTCATCACGCGAGTGCAGTAGTTCCTGATACACCTCTTGGTCGACCGCGGATTGATCGGCCATCACGGTGAACCCATGACGTTCAAAAAATTCCACTTCGAAGGTCAGGCAGAATACCCGGGACACTCCGACTTCTTTGGCTCTGCGCAGTAATTCTTCAATCAGCACATGCCCAACACCCTGACCGCGGTATTTGGTGCTGGAGGCCAGCGTGCGGATCTCTGCGATATCTTCCCAGATCACGTGCAGTCCACCACAGCCGACTACTTCGCCACCGCTAGCGTCTTCGGCGATGACGAACTCTTGTATGGACTCGTAGTAGGTTACCGCTTCCTTATCCAGCAAGATTCGGTCTACCGCGAGCGGGCGCACAAGGTCCCTAATTTTCGCGACATCGCTGGTACGGGCTGAGCGGACGGTAAAAGTATTCACCTGCCACATACTATTCCCGTAACCAAGCCCACCCAAGCACTGAAGTCTTTTTTGTGACATATCAGCCAAGCAATATGCAACACTAAGGGCGGGCAACCACAAATCAGGGAGCACGATGCAACAGCATATGGCGAAACCCGGAGCCGGCTTGCTGCTAGTGCTCCTGGCCTCAGTAGGTATCGCCCCGTTGTTTACCTACGGGCTCAGTGCCACCAGCGACCTGGTTATTTCGGAGCTGCAAATCAGCGAGACGCAGTTCGGTTTACTTGCCACCGTATGTTTCGGTTGTGCAGCTATCGGTAACGCCGCCTTCAGTAAGTTCGCTGATCGGCGCACCGATGCCAGCTTATTCATCATCGTTTTTGGTCTATCGGCTGCCGCACTTGCCTTGGCGGCTATTCCCAGTGGTTACGCGTTACTACTCGTGGCCGCGATGTTCGCTGGCTTCGCGCAGTCCTTCCCCAACGGGGTCACCAATCGAGTGTTGGTCCAACGCGTGCCAGGGGCACAACGCATCACGTGGACGGGCATCAAACAATCTGGTGTACAGGTAAGCCAGCTGGTGGGCAGCCTCGGATTCCCGTTGTTGGCCGCCTGGATTGGCTGGCGCGGGGCTTCATTGGTCGGAGCGATACTTGCCGCGGTGCTCGGGGTGTTGACGGTCAGACTGATCAACGCCACCGCCCTACTTCCAGTCCCGGCGAGCAAGCCACGGAAAAATACGGCAACCACCACCGGCCCTTCCACCCGTTTTATCGTTATCACGTTGACCGCTTTTGGCTTCATTAACGGTATGGGGGTGCAGGCAACCAACGTGTACCTTCCCTTGTTTGCGGTGCGCGAGTTGCACTTTTCATTGCTTTTAGGCGGCCTGACCGCTGCCGTGGCAGGAGCCTTCGGCGTGGCCGCACGTATCGGCTGGGGAGCACTGATGTCTAAGGGAGTCTCTGCACCCAAACTGTTGCTCACCTTAGCCCTGTTAGCCACCAGTGGTGCGTTGACCTTCTGGCAAGCCCAGGTACAGCATTCTGCGCCTCTGTTATGGCTTGCGGTGCTCTTACATGGTGCTGCGGCCCTTGGAGTTTCGGTGGTGTTGATGGCCGCGTTGTTACGCGCGGTTCCAGCAGCTTCGCTAGGTAGTTCCACCGGCATTGTCTCGGCCGGGCAGTTTGCCGGGTTTACTTTTGGACCACTAGCTATGGGTGCGTTAATCTCCTCACCTGGCGGGTTCACTACCGGCTGGCTGGCGGTAACCGGGGTGTACCTGTGCTGTGTGGGTCTCGGCCTGTACTTAGTATTGCGAAAACGCAGCTAATGGATCTGGCCACCTTGGCTCATCTGCGCCGGGCACGAGACCTCATGGATCGGCATTTTGCGGATCCGTTAGATGTTCCTGCAATGGCGGGGCGTGCACTGATGTCCCCCGCACATTTTTCTCGGGAGTTTAAGCGCGCTTACGACGAGACACCCTACTCATACCTGTTGACCCGCCGGATCGAACGAGCCATGGTGCTCTTACGCGCCGGAGTTTCGGTAACCGACGCTGCCATGGCTGTCGGGTGGAGTTCGCTTGGTTCCTTTAGCAGCCGATTCACCGAGATAGTTGGTGAATCCCCTTCGGCTTATGCGGCACGTGAGCATTTAGCGACCGAGGAGATCCCAGCGTGCATTGCCAAGATCCTGATGCGCCCTCCACGATTTTGAGCAGTTTTGAAGAAGCTCAGAATTTTCCCCGACGCTAGGCTGAATTCATGACAAATATTAGTGTGCAATATATTCCGGTCACCGTACTTGATGTTGATGAAGCCTTAGTTTTTTACCGCGACGCGTTGGGTCTTGAGGTGGTCTCGGATGTAGCTCACGGCGGGTTCCGCTGGGTATCGCTAGCAATATCTGGGCAGCCCGGTCTGAACTTGGTACTCTCTGCGCCAGGCGCTGGACGCTCTGAGCAAGACGCGGCCGCTCTCGCGGAACTCGTTGCCAAGGGAGCGCTAGGTGGCCTGGTGCTTTCCGTCAATGATTTGGACTCGGTGTTCCAAACCATCAGCGCCAGTGGGGCAGAAGTCCTGCAGGAACCTATCGAGCAACCGTGGGGACCTCGTGATTGTGCCTTCCGCGATCCGTCGGGAAATATGGTTCGCATCAATCAAAGCGCTTAGGAGTTTATGAACATGTCGGACACTCAGGGATTCAGCGCGGCAGAAAAAGCCGCAATGAAGGAACGTGCGGCCGAGCTAAAGGCTCCGAAGAAGCGCATGAGCAAGGCCGAGAAGCAGCAGGCCGCGCGAGCGGATCTGGAAGCAAAAATCGATTCCTTCGAAGGAAGCGACAAGGAACTAGCTCAGCGACTGCACCAGCTGATCACCAGCACGGCACCACAGTTGGAGCCAAAGCTCTGGTACGGGATGCCCGCTTATGCTCTTGATGGCAAGGTTTTGTGCTTCATTCAAGATGCTAAGAAGTTTGAGGCACGCTATCTAACTTTCGGCTTCAACGATGTGGCGCGGCTAGATGAGGGCACCTTGTGGCCAACTTCTTTTGCGATCACCGCGCTGGAAGAAACACATCTCAAAATGCTCACCGATTTGGTGGCCAAGGCAGTGAAAAACTAGGTTAAAAGCACCGCGGGTGAGGTAGTCGGAAGTTATCCGAATACCTCACCCGTGGTTTTTATTGCCTAAGCTTTAGCTTTCCAACGCAGCTGGTGCCGGTTCGCCTTCCAGCTCACCGGTTCCACCTTCTGCGTGGAAGACAAACTTGCGTGTCTCCGCTTCGCCTTCGACGTCAACAGTGATCTTCTGCCCTGAGACGATCTGCCCGAAGAGGATCTTCTCAGAGAGTTGATCTTCAATATCGCGCTGGATCGTGCGACGCAATGGACGAGCACCCATGGCTGGATCGTAGCCACGCTCGGCCAAAAGCTTGCGTGCGGCCGGAGTCAGTTCGATGGTCATACCGCGATCATCTAGTCGCTTGGCCAGACGTCCGACGAACAGATCAACGATCTCTTCGATCTCGTCCTGGTCCAGCTGTGGGAAGACCACGATGTCATCAACGCGGTTCAAGAATTCCGGACGGAAATGCTGACGCAGTTCTTCCTGAACCTTTGCCTGCATCCGCTCGTACCCGGTACGAGTATCGGCCGATGCCTGGAAACCTGTCATGACACCCTTGGAGATATCTCGGGTACCAAGGTTGGTGGTCATGATGATGATGGTGTTCTTGAAGTCGACCACGCGACCCTGCGAGTCGGTCAAACGACCGTCTTCCAAGATCTGCAGCAACGAGTTGAACAGGTCCGAGTGGGCCTTCTCCACCTCGTCAAAGAGCACTACGGCGAATGGACGACGGCGAACCTTCTCGGTCAGCTGTCCGCCTTCTTCGTAACCGACGTAACCCGGAGGGGCACCGAAGAGTCGCGAAACGGTGTGCTTCTCGGAGTACTCGGACATGTCCAAAGTAATCAGCGCGTCTTCTTCACCGAAGAGGAACTCGGCCAAAGCCTTTGCCAGCTCGGTTTTACCTACACCGGTTGGACCGGCGAAGATGAACGAGCCGCCTGGGCGGTTTGGATCCTTCAGACCTGCACGGGTACGGCGGATCGCCTGGCTAATCACCTTGATTGCCGAATCCTGGCCGACCACACGCTTGTGCAGCTCGTCTTCCATGTTCATCAGACGCGTGGACTCTTCCTCGGTCAGCTTCACCACTGGGATACCTGTGGAGTTAGCCAAAACTTCGGCGATGAGTTCCTCGGTGACCTCGGAGATTTCGTCGAGGTCGCCATTGCGCCAGGACTTTTCCTTCTCGTTACGGGCCTCGATGAGCTTGGATTCCTTATCGCGCAGCGATGCGGCACCTTCGAAGTCCTGCGCATCAATCGCAGCTTCCTTCTCCAGTCGCACGGTGGCGATTTCCTCGTCCATTTCCTTCAACGCCGGAGGTGCGGTCATGCGCTGAATGCGCAGTCGAGCACCGGCCTCGTCGATCAAGTCAACGGCCTTATCGGGCAGGAAACGATCCGAGATGTAACGGTGCGCCAGCGTGGCAGCTGCCTGCAGTGCACCGTCGGTGATGGTCACGCGGTGGTGCGCTTCGTAGCGGTCACGCAGGCCACGCAGAATCTGCGTGGTCAGCTCGACCGAAGGCTCCTTGACCTGAATCGGCTGGAAACGACGCTCAAGAGCCGCGTCCTTCTCGATGTTCTTGCGGTACTCATCCAAGGTGGTTGCACCGACGGTCTGCAGCTCGCCACGAGCCAGCATTGGCTTGAGGATCGAGGCAGCGTCGATAGCGCCCTCGGCGGCACCTGCACCCACGAGGGTGTGGATCTCGTCGATGAACAAGATAATGTCTCCGCGGGTACGGATTTCCTTGAGCACCTTCTTCAGGCGCTCTTCGAAGTCACCGCGGTAACGTGAGCCGGCCACCAGTGAACCGAGGTCCAGGGTGTACAGCTGCTTGTCCTTGATGGTTTCCGGGACGTCTCCACGCACGATCGCCTGGGCTAGGCCCTCAACTACCGCGGTCTTACCGACGCCTGGCTCACCAATGAGTACCGGGTTGTTCTTGGTACGACGCGAGAGGACCTGCATAACGCGTTCCATCTCGTGTTCGCGACCGATCACCGGGTCCAGCTTGCCTTCGCGGGCTGCTGCGGTGAGGTTGCGACCGAACTGGTCCAGTACTGCAGATCCCGCAGGGGTTCCCTCGGACTGTCCACCAGAGCTAACACCAGCCGAGGCGGTGTCCTTACTTCCCTGGTAGCCCGAGAGCAGCTGGATGACCTGCTGGCGCACGCGACCAAGGTCGGCACCCAGCTTCACCAGCACCTGGGCTGCGACGCCCTCGCCTTCGCGGATCAAGCCGAGCAGAATGTGCTCGGTTCCAATGTAGTTATGACCCAGCTGCAACGCTTCGCGTAGCGAAAGCTCCAAAACCTTTTTGGCGCGTGGAGTGAAGGGGATATGACCGGAAGGGGCCTGCTGGCCCTTACCGATAATCTCCTGCACCTGCTCACGCACGGCACCCAACGAAATATTCAGCGATTCGAGCGCCTTTGCGGCCACCCCATCACCTTCGTGGATAAGACCGAGCAGCAGGTGCTCGGTGCCGATGTAGTTGTGGTTGAGCATGCGCGCCTCTTCTTGGGCGAGCACGACAACTCGACGGGCACGGTCAGTAAATCTCTCAAACATCTTCGGCACACTCCTTGCTTACCAATAGTTCGATGCTACGCATCCGACGGCCACAATGCGCCCTTGTTCGCCATAGGGATAACCGGAAGGCGTAGATTTCTCCATAATTCAATGGCATACCAATATTTGGTGCGCTAATTAGTTCATTAAATTTCCGACTTATTTCATCAGGCTTGAACATTCATTGGTACACCAAACAAAAAGACCGTAATGTACTCGTGATACAAGCAAGGGGCCGAAGTATCTTTCGATACTTCGGCCCCTTGTAGAGACTTATTGAACACCCAGTAAATTACTTGGCGCGACCTCGGCCACCCTTACGCATTGCTGCGTTATAGGCATCCACAACATCAGCATTCAAACGCCCGCGAGCGTTGACCTTGATGTTATTTTCTTTAGCCCATGCGCGAATTGCAGGGGCTTCACTCGTGCTGCTCTGCTTGGCTGAACGTGCAGCATCGATATATGGCTCTAAGGCCGCACGGAATTCGTCGGCGTGCTCCGTATTTAAATCCATTTCGAAGTGCTGACCAGCAACACTAAACGAAATGGACTCAACAGCTTCGCTACCATCAATGTCGTCAATCAGGGCAATCTGAACCTGACGTGCCATTATTCTATTTCCTCCATGCGTGGATTTGCTGAACTAAGCTCCAAAGAGCTCAAAGTTCATTGCAGAAATCAAGTATAGTCAAATTTCGCAATAAATCCGAATGCAACAAATAATTAGGAGGGAATTACTAGGTTTATCCTATTTCCCGGGCGTTCCAGATTCCGAATTACCGCGATCCATGAATTTTGCCTCGGCTTCAGCCTGAGCCTTACGTTCATTTCTGTCAGCGTTTGTAATCGCTTTCATCGCGTACCAAAAAATGAGTGCCAAAGCGATAGTCGGAACAATAGCCTCTACATACGGCATGGACTTTAGGCCTCCGGCTTGAGTAATGGGAACAAAATAGTTTCGCGAATACCTAGATCGGTAAAGAGCATCACTAGGCGGTCAATGCCCAAGCCGATACCACCCATTGGTGGAGCACCATATTCCAGCGCACGCAGGAAGTCCTCATCAAGCTGCATCGCTTCGGGGTCTCCGCCGGCAGCCATCAGCGACTGTTCGGTGAGGCGTTCGCGCTGGATGACCGGGTCAATGAGCTCGGAGAATGCGGTTCCGCGCTCCATGCCACCAATAATCAGGTCCCAGGCTTCGATTACGCCAGGCTTCGAGCGGTGTGGACGAGCCAGTGGCTGTGCCAGCGGCGGGTAATCACACACAAAGGTTGGGTCGATCAAGTTCGGCTCGACGATCTCACCGAAGAGCTCGATAACCAGTTTCTGCGCGCTCCACGACGGATCAATCTTAACTTCGTGCTTTGCGGCGACTTCGCGTAGTACCGAGGCGTCCGTCTCCGGGGTGATTTCCACACCCACAGCTTCAGAGAGTCCCGGGTAGACGCTCAACCAGCGCCACTCACCATCAAGGTTGATGGTTCCCTTGGCGGTCTCCAAGGTTCGGCCAGCGCCGACGGCGTCCGCAGCGTTGAGGATGATTTCCTGCATGCGCTTGGCCATCACGTACTGGTCTGCATAGGCTTCATAGCATTCGAGCATGGTGAATTCTGGCGAGTGCGTGGAGTCCACGCCCTCGTTACGGAAGATTCGTCCAATTTCGAAGACGCGATCCACGCCGCCAACGACAGCGCGCTTCAGGTATAGCTCAAGCGCGATGCGCATGGTCATTTCCTGATCAAAAGCGTTCAGGTGGGTTTTGAATGGGCGGGCCGAGGCGCCACCATGCACCAGCTGCAACATCGGGGTTTCCACCTCGACGTACTCGTGGTTTTCTAGGGTGTTACGCACGGCGCGGATGATCGCTGCGCGCTTGTACACCATCTCGCGGGCCTCATTGCGCACGATCAAATCTGCGTAACGCTGACGCACACGCGTTTCTTCGTTCAAGTCTGCGTGCAGCACTGGAAGGGGGCGCAAGGCCTTGGAAGCCATCTCAAACCCCTCGGCCATGACCGAAAGCTCGCCTCGGCGCGAGGAAATTACCTCACCGGTGATAAACACGTGGTCCCCGAGGTCCACCAGGGACTTCCACTGGGCTAAGCGCTCCTCGCCGACGTTGGCCAGCGAGAGCATAACCTGCAGACGAGTTCCGGCGCCCTTGGGGCCACCCTCCTGCAACGTGGCGAAGCAGAGCTTGCCGGTATTGCGCATAAAGACGATACGTCCGGCAACGCCGACGCTCTGACCGGTCGCTTGGTCCGGCTCTAGATCTGGGAACAGTTCACGGACCTGCTGCAAAGTATGAGTGCGTGCCACCCCAACCGGGAAGGCTTCCTCGCCGTTTGCCAGCAGGGCGTTGCGCTTATCGATGCGGACCTGACGCTGGTCGTTCGGATCGGTGCTATCTACGGAATTATTTTGGGAAGTCACAATAGTCCATTCTACGTGTCATTCATTGCTCTGTGGCCGGATCATGATGCGACTTACATGGTGATCTCTATGGCTTAACGAAAACAAGGTGCCGGGATCACTCCCTGCACCTTGTTTCGGCACTACCAGATGGTTACGCGGTCAGCCGGGTCTAGCCACATTCCGTCGCCTGGTTTCGTGTCAAAAGCCTCATGGAAGGCTGCCAAGTTTTTTGGCACCTGATTACAGCGGAACTCGCCCGGAGCGTGCGGGTCTGTGGTCACCCTGACAACCGCGGTTTCCGGACGGATCAGCGTACGCCAGCATTCCGCCCAGGCGTAGAAGAAGCGCTGATCGCCGGTAACACCGTCGATCACCTCATCTTCTGCGATACCTCGTGCTGTCAGTTCTAGCTTGTATGCCTGGTACGCGATGCCTAGTCCACCGAGGTCACCAATGTTTTCGCCGAGAGTCAGTTGACCGTTGACCTGATGATCTGGTGCTTCTGAAGGGCTCAGCGCGTTGTACTGGTCAATGAGCTTCCCGGTGAGCTTTTCAAAGGCAGCTCGGTCTTCTTCGGTCCACCAGTTTGTGAGCTGGCCGGTGCCGTCATACTGCGAGCCCTGATCGTCAAAGCCGTGACCGATTTCGTGTCCGATGACCGCGCCGATGGCACCGAAATTGGAGGCAATGTCGCGATCTTTGTCGAAGAACGGCAGGCGCAGGATGGCCGCCGGGAAGGCTATCTCGTTGAGTAGCGGATGGTAGTAAGCGTTGACCGTCTGCGGGTACATGAACCACAGTTCGCGATCCACCCCGTCATCAATCTTCTTTAGCTCACGCTTAAATTCGAATTCGTTGGCCGATGCAAGATTAGCAATGACGTCCAACGGGTCGGTAGTAATCGAAGAGTAGTCGATCCATTCATCGGGGTATCCGATCTTTGGCCGGAACATCGACAACTTTTCCAGCGCCTTCTCAATCGTTTCAGCACCCATCCAAGGCAGATTTGAGATGGAAATACGATAGGCCTCAGTGAGTCGCTCAACTAAAGCATCCATTGCGGTCTTAGCTTCTTGTGGGAAATGCTTGGCCACGTAAAGTTGACCGATGTCTTCCCCTACGCCGCCCTCGGTGAACGAAACGCCGCGCTTCCAGCGTTCCTTAAGGGTTTCCACGCCGCCCAGCTTCGCTGCGTAGAAGGAGAAGTTTTCATTGACAAATGCACTAGACAGATACGGTGCGAAGGAACGCAAGACCTGCACAGTAAGCCAGCTCTTCCAGCTCTCTAGTGGCTCAGTGTTGAGTAGCTCAGAGAGTGCCTTGAAGTAGCTTGGCTGCCAGAGGACTACCTCCGCACTGTACTTCGAGTCGATACCGGCACCCTGCAACCAGTTACGCAGACCAGGGAACAGCGCAAGAACTTCGTCTTGGTTCATCAAGTTGTAGCGCGCTTGAGCGTCGCGGACCTTAACTCGGTCCCAATGGTGACTCGCAATCTTTGTTTCCAAGTCCACCACCGAGGTCGCCGCGCTCTTCGGAGATTCAATGCCACCGAGTTCTAACAATCGACTTAGGTGATCCCGATAATCCTCTACCGTCTGCGTGAACTGCTCTTCACGGTAGTAAGACTCGTCTGGTAGCCCAAGGCCAGCCTGCAAGAAAGTCAGTAGGTTGCGCTCTGGATTTCCTGCGTCGTTCATCGCACCGGAGGCGAGGAATCCGCTGATACCCTTGCGGTAGAAAGATCCAGACAGCTCAATTAGCTGTTCAGCCGTCGAAAGTTGCGCAATTTCGCGTAGGTACTGCGCGACAGGATCGGCGCCACGCGCTTCAATCACTTCTTCATTCATAAAGCTGCCATAGAGCTCGGCAATACGCTTAGTGGGGCCCTCTGTCTGGGTGCCTGCCTCGTATGACTGGACCGCTTCGGTGATGATCGCGTGAACCGCGTCTTCTGCGTCATCACGCAGTTCCATGAATGATCCGTATAGCCCCTGATCGCTTGGAATCGATGCCGAGTCGAACCACTTGCCGTTCGAGTGGCGATACAGGTCATCCTGAGGGCGGACGGAATCATCGAGATATTTCAGCGCATCAGACGTCAACGAGGGGCTCCCTATATAGCAGATCTAGTAGTATCTACTATTCACTGTAGCTATTAGTTCTTTGCCCTGAACGAGCTGAGCCATATATGCGCCGACGGCTTAAACAGGTGAGGCCCCGA
>NZ_NRGT01000075.1:0-72067 GCF_002332285.1 Glutamicibacter sp. BW77
CACGGACATTTTGGAGGGAATGGTGGGTTCGAAAGCACGTAATCGAATCGCAGGTCCTCGAACCGGTCTACGACGAGGGTGTCTCCCTGACGGACATTGCTCGGGTCCTGTCCCTTGATGAGCAGGTCGGCTTTGCAGATGGCGTAGGTGCGCGGGTTGATCTCCTGACCGAACAGCGCCATCGAGGCCTCGGGGTTGAGATCGTGCAGGTGCTCCTCGGCGACAGTGAGCATGCCGCCTGTGCCAACCGTCGGATCATAGATCGACCGAACGGTACCGCGATCGCGCAACGCGTTGGTGTCCTCGTCATAAATCAGGTCGACCAGCAGGCGCACCACGTCGCGCGGCGTGTAGAACTGGCCGGCCCCGTCATTGGCCGACTCCGCGAACCGGTAGATGAGGTTCTCGAAAAGGTCTCCCATGTCCGCGTTGGACACTGCCTCTGGAGACATATCGATCCGCTCGAAGTGACGGGTCACCTGCGCGAGCCGGTCGCGCGAGTCCAAGGTCCGAATGACATTCTCGAAGTCGAAAGACTTAAACACATCTAGGTTCGCGGAGAACCCACCAACATAGTCGATCAGGTTGGCCGCTAAGTTATCTGGATCCTGCAGTGCTTTCTCTAGCGTGTAGTCGCTGGTCGTCCAGAACGGGAGCCCAGCGCTGTCTTCGCTGCGCGTGCGGATCTTCAGGTGAGTGCGCCGTTGTTGCTCGCCCTCGTAGGACCCGACGATCTCGGCCATGGCTTTGCGATGCGGCTCCATGACGCACTCTAGGCGTCGCAGCACGGTGAATGGAAGAATGACCGAACCGTACTCGGCCTCTGAATAAGGGCCGCGAAGCGTGTCGGCGACGCTCCACACGAAACTGGAATGGACTGACAAGATAGAGGATTCTCCTGGTACACAAGCTAATAGACCGGACCATCTCATCCTATCGGCGGGGTCCCGCACTGCAGAGATGGCGCGCCTGCTGAGCGGGACTGGACGTAGGCTCATCTATTCTCGACATCTTCATCTGATCCGCGTCTGTTTATCCACCCGTGAATGATCAGACGCGGAATTAGTAAACGTTAAGGCGTGAAAAGCTGGGAACTTATGACGGAAGAAGCATACAGTCCAACACAGACGGAGGCCCCGAGCCAAGAGACCTTGATGTTTAAGGAAAAACACGTATTTACGGAACACCGCATCCCCCACTAACCATTAAGCACAATTCCGATGTTTACAATGTCTAGACGTGACAAGATGGGTGAAATGGACATTTCACGAGAAAAAAGCGCGAAGACGGCACTATCACTAAGGAAAAGCACTGGACTTACGCAACAAGACTTAGCGAACCTGTTGGGCACTTCATCACGAACAATTTCACGATGGGAATCAGGAGAAACCTCGATACCCGCCGAGAAGATTCGACAAATCGAATACGTAATCACAGGTAATTTACGTGAAACGACAGCCATCGATCTGCAGTTCGCTTCAAGCGTCAACCTAGGACTGGAAATCATGGAACGGCTCAAAAGGCACGACATGATGGCGGCACAAATAAAAGAACTCAAAGAGCAGAACGAATCCTACAAAATAAGGTACGGAGAACTTTGAGCCCGAACAAAACCCGCTTTGAGAGTCGCTCACTGCCAAACGGCGCCCTTCAGATACGTAACTCCTAAATCTCCCACCGAGCAAAACTCAATGATCATAATCGATCAGCGAGCGTTTGCGTAGGGCCTCGATTTTCCAGTTATGCCAAGTCCCAGCAGCCAACGCCAGTGGTTTGGCACCCAGCCCGGGGAAACAAGGTTCCCCGGGCCAGCAACTGGTCTCGGGAACTGGACTAGCGCCATACCAGTCTTGCCCGAGCCTGCGACTAACTTCTATGCGAATGCCAGCTTACGCACGGTGAGGTTCTTGTACGTTGCCGTCCCGCCCGAAACGAACAATTTGATCCCGGAATCCGAAGCCAGCGGGAATACCCGGTGCGAGTGGACGATCCGTCCATCACCGAAGAACACTTCGACGCTGGAGCGGTCCACCAGGATGCGTGTCTTGAGTCTTCCGCTTGGTGCCTCTAATGGACTCTTGGTTTCGCTCTTATCCCCGGGGTGGAAGCTTGGCTTGCGGTTCACATAGGCGAAACCTCCGGCCAGATAGATTCCGGTGGCCACGTGACGCGTGCCGGTTTTTGCCCGGCACAGCTCAAATCCCACGTTCTCCGGCGGATTGGCCGGATCCCAGCTCAATTCACATTCCAGCTCATAGGCGCTGCTCGAGAAATCCAAGACCTGCTCCCCGGATACCGCCGGGCTGCCTAAGCTTTTCGCCGGACCGGCCAGCTTGTCCAATTGCTTTACCGGCACCGAGGCAAGGTAGTAGCCTTCAGCGCCGGCGATCATCCGCACCTCGCGCACAATCATGTCATCACCGTTGTAGCCATCCGTGGCCATGCTTGGGGCATTGTGTGGGTAATCCCAGAAGTTGTTCCACCCAATGACACGGCGCAGTTTGGGATTTTCACTTCCGTCGGCACGATGGTCCGGATAGGTCACCGCACCATAGAAGTCAAAGCCCCAGTCAAGCCATTGCGGATCATCATCCTTGGTGGTGAAGGCCTTTCCATCAAAGTCGCCCACCCAGTATGCGTAAGTGGCGGGCAGATCATGTGGCTTGCCATTGGCGCTGGTGCCAAGCACCCATTGTTTGGTTCCGTCAGAAGCCTGGATCTGGAACAGGTCCGGGCATTCGAGGGTGCCCAAGGTGGTGCGCACAAATTCGCTGGTTCTTTTCCACCGCTTCAGGTTCACCGAGGTATACAACCCGATGCGGTCCCCCTCAGCATTAAGCATGACCCACTGTGAGCTTTGCTCATGCCAGATCATCTTCGGGTCTCGGAAAGCTTCCACGCCTGGGTTAGCCAGGACCGGCTTGGTTCCACCGGGTTTAAAGCTGCGTCCCTTATCGGTGGAGTACCAGAGGTATTGGGCTTGCACCCCGCCCGGTGCCTGGGTGACCAGAGCAATCAACGCTCCTTTCCCGTAGCCCGCGGTGTTCTTTTCATCGATAACAATTGAGCCGGACCAGCAATCCCCGTTAGGGCTTTCATGCTTGCTGATGGCTACACCGTGGTCGGTGAAGTTCACGTGGTCCGTGGTGGTCGCCAAACGCCAGCTCGTACCGCTGCCACCGAGGATGTAGTCCTCGTTGTAAAGGTAGTAATACAAGTATTCACCGTCCAGATACACCGGACGCTGCGGGTCATTTTTCCAATTATCCGGAACGCTGAAGTGATAACTGGGACGGTAGCTCATCGCAGCAGAGGCCTTCTTTTCATTTTTTCCCCGTTTTGATGGGGCCGCAACGGCCGCCCCAGTGCCTAGCCCGGTCAGGGTCAATGCAGTGGCCGAGGCCAGGGTGGCAACAATGCTTCGTCTGGACGGCCCGCCATTGGTCATGTCTTTTTTCTCGCTCATGTCATTTCGCTTTCGTCCGCCAGCACCCAGTGCTGGCTTGATTCATCGATAATGTGCTTTTGCAGGTTGTCGCTGGCGGACCAGCGCTGGATTTGTTCGCGTAGAGCCGCACGCTTTGGTGCGTCGAGGCTACTGTCTCGGTCAGGGTCAGGCACCGCACCCACGAGCAGCTGAGTATATGGATGACTCGGGTTATCCAGCAGATGCACGGATTCTCCCGATTCCACGATTCGCCCCTCGTTGAGCACAGCAATTCGATCCGAGAGGTAACGGGCCGAAGCCAGATCGTGGGTGACGTACAAGATGGTGATCCCATGCTCGTCACGCAGCTTATGCAGCAGGTTCAACACACCAATGCGCACCGAGACGTCTAGCATTGAGGTCGGTTCGTCGGCCAGAATGATGCTCGGCTTAGCCGCCAGCACTCGGGCAATCGCGATGCGCTGACGCTGTCCGCCAGAGAGCTCATGCGGGAAGGAGGAGAGCACATCCGGGCTGAGGCCCACGGTACTCACCAGCTTTGCCATTTCACTGCGCTTTGACTTAATTTCTGGCTGGTGCAGAGCCAAGGCGCGTTCTAAAATATGCTCCACGCGGAAGGTAGGGTTCAGCGAACCGAAGGGGTCTTGAAAGACCATCTGCACGTCGCTGCGGTACTTGCGCACCGCTGCCCCCTTCAGCCCCGCAATATCTTTTCCATTAACAAGAACTTCACCGGAATCCGGAGTTTCAAGCAGAGCAAGACAACGGGCCAGCGTTGACTTGCCGGATCCCGACTCGCCCACCAGTGCCACGATTTCCCCGCGTTGCATCTCCAGATCGATATCCCGCAAAGCAGGAATTTTCTTTCGACTAAATAGCGCGGAGCTGGTAAACGATTTGCTCAGCGAACGGATTCGCACGGCCGGACCCACTGCGGTCCGCTGGGTAGCAGTTGAAGTCATAGCAGTTCTCCTTGCGACAGCACAGGCTGATCCGAGGGAGCCACCCAATGGCCCTCGCCGGTGTCTTCCAGATCCTGGATGTTGGTGAATTTGGTGCCTTCGGCCAGCCCGGTGAGCTTAACCCGTGGGCCATGCAGAGGTGGGAAAGCTCCCAGCAGCGCTTGAGTATAGGGGTGCCGGGAACCATGGCGCAGTGTTGTTGCCGGAGCCAGCTCCACGATGCGACCGCCGTACATGATGCCAATACGGTCAGAGAGTTCAAGCATCAACGACATGTCGTGGGTGATGAACAGAATCGCGAAGCCGAGTTCTTTTTGCAGTTCACGGATCTGCTCCAAGATCTCCTGTTGCACCACCACATCTAGCGCAGTAGTAGGTTCATCAAGGATCAACAGCCGCGGGTTCAAAGCGCAGGCCATGGCGATAACAATGCGTTGGCGCTGGCCTCCGGAAAGCTGGTGTGGATAAGCGCGCAACCGTACCGGATCGATGCGCACCATCTTAAGCAGTTCGTGGGCACGATGCAGCGCGGCAGCCCGGCTACCGCCACGGTGGGTGCGGATCACGTCGATGAATTGCTCACCGATACGGGTGACCGGGTTCAGGGAGTTCATGGCCGATTGGAACACCATGGCCACGTTATTCCAACGCCAGGCACGCAATGCTGCCTCATCCATGCCCAGCACGTCCGTGCCGTCAAAGAGGACTTTGCCGTTGCTGATCCGGGCAGGGTCCTTGAGCAGACGCATGATCGAGTTCGCGATCGTGGACTTGCCGCAGCCGGACTCGCCGGCGAGGCCAAAGATCTCACCGGACTGGATGGTGAAGCTGACCCGGTCCGCACCGCGGACCGCACGCTCGTCGCTGACGTATTCGACGGTCAGATCCTGAACTTCCAATACCGGGACGCTCATTTTTCTTCCTTTCGCGCCACGGTGGTTGCCGCGGTGCTCTTCGTTGCGTGCTTAGGCCGGCGCAGGCGCGGGTTGGTAATCTCATCTACCGCGTAGTTGCATAACGCCAAGGCGAAGGCCACCAATGCAATAGCCAGACCCGATGGAACAAAAATCCACCACTGGCCGAGCATCAGCGAACCATCGCTGGTAGCCCAGAACAGGTTGGTGCCCCAGGAGAGCGTGTTGACGTCTCCCAGACCCAGGAATTCGAGTCCGGCCTGGGCACCAATGGAACCGATGATGCAGCCCAGCAGGGTGGTCATGACCACCGAGGCCATATTCGGCAAGATCTCGCGCACCATAATGCGCAGTGGACGTTCACCGGATACCTGAGCGGCCGCCACATAATCCTTGCCCCGAATGGACATGGCTTGAGAACGCATGACGCGGGCGCTACCGGCCCAACCGGTAATCACCAGCACCACGATGACCGTTCCAAGTCCTGGCGGCATGAATGCTGCCAGGATGACCAACAACGGCAGACCCGGAACCAGCAGGAACACGTTGGTCACCAGCGAGAGCGCCTCGTCCAGACCACGGCCGAAGTAGGCACCGCTCAAACCGATCAGTACGCCGATCACGGTGGACAAGATACCGGCGGCAAAGCCGACAAATAGTGAGGAGCGCGCGCCCCACAAGGTCAAGCCGAGGACGTCTTGGCCTTTAGTGGTGGTGCCCAGCCAGTGTTCCAGACTGGGAGCTGCGGCGCCGGCAGAGGTGATGCGTGCCGGCTCTCCCGGGAAGAACACCGGGGCCAGCAGGGCCAGCGCAATGAACACTAAAATGATGCTCAGCCCGGCCACCGCCTTGCCGTTGCGCAGCAAGGTACGCAGCAGGCGTGTGGCACCCAGTCGAGCGCGGCCCGTGGCACTTTCTGCCGCCGGGTCCTCGGGAGTCAAGGTCAGGGAATCTGTGGTTATCTGGCTCATGAGGTTCAGCCCTTCCGCACACGAGGGTCAAGTCGGACGTAGACCAGGTCTACAAGGAAGTTCGCTATCAGCACCGCGGCGGTAATGGTCAGGAACATGCCCTGCATCAATGGGTAGTCAAGACCTTGGACTGCAGCGAGCAGCTGGTAGCCAACGCCCGGGTAGGCGAACACTACTTCGGTGAGCAAGGCTCCACCGACGATAAACCCGATGCTCATGCCCATGCTTGTCACCGAGGGCAGCATGGCGTTGCGTGCGGCATAGTTCAGCATGATGCGGTGCGGGCGCAGACCCTTGGCCTCGGCCATCAGGATGTAATCCTCGGAGTTGGTTGCGATCATGGTGTTGCGCATGCCCAGCATCCAGCCGCCCAAGGACACCAGCACAATGGTTAGTGCCGGCAGGAACAGGTGAGCTGCCACATCCAAAATGAATTCAAGGTTGAATCCGGGGACCAGACCCACGGAGAAGGCGTGACGCATCGGGGCGACACCCATATTGATGCCAAAGATGTACAGCGCACCCATGGCGAGCCAGAAGTACGGGAAGGAACCGATGAATACCAGCAGCGGCGGAGCCACCGAGTCCAGGAAACCGCCACGGCGCCAGGCCGCCAGGATACCCAGCAGGTTGCCGAGGATCACCGCGATCACCAATGAGGTGATGCCTAGCAGCAGGGTCCACGGCAGCTGAGAGGCGATAACTTCGGAGACTGGCGTGGGGAAACGGGATATCGACATTCCGAAATCGCCGGTGAGGATGCGGCCGAGGTAGCTGAAGTATTCGGGGATGAGCGGGCCGCCGTCTACGCCCATCATGGTGCGTAGCGCGTCGACCTGCTGTGGTTCGAGGCGTTGCTGCGAGCGGGAAAGCATGCGGGTGACCGGGTCACCGGGCATCAGCCGCGGCAGCAGAAAGTTTAGGGTGATGGACGCCCAGAAGGCTAGCAGGTAAAAGCCCAGACGCCGGAAGAGGAAGCTCATAATATGTGTCCTTCACGAAAGATCGCGTCGTGGTGGGCAGCCAGAGGCCGCCCACCGCGTGGGAGCTTGATGCTATTTCGCGGGTTCTAGGTTGGTGAGCACCAGCACGGTGGTCGGTGCGCGGTTGCTCAGAGTCGCGTAAGGGTTTTCCTCGGTGGGCCAACCAACAAAGTTCTCGGTGGTGTAGGCACCCCACTCCGGGCCAGGGAACAACGGCACAACCGGAGCTAGTTCGCTATACAGCGACTGCAAGTCATTGATGACCTGCTTCTGCTCGCCTTCATCACCGGTAGCCACAAACTTGTTCAGCAGGTCATCTGCTTTTTTGTCGCTGAAGCGGTGGTAGTTGTCAAAGGTCTGCTTGCCGACCGGCTTGACGTTTTCGCTTCCCATCAGGTTCAGGTAGTACTGATACGGGGTCGGAGCGTTAGCAGTCCAGACGATGCCGGTATCAAATTCACCGGTCTCGTAGGCTGCGGTCACCGCGGCCCAGTCAGGGGAATCAACGGTGGCCTTGATGCCCACGTCCTGAAGGTTCTGCGCGATAATATTTGCTACCGACAGCCAGTCAGTGGAGCTTGAACCCACGGAGATGTCGAAGGTGAAAGGTTTACCCTCTGGGGTGGAGCGCTGTCCTTGGGCGTTTTCCTTGTAGCCAGCTTCATCCAGCAACTTCTTGGCGCCTTCAAGATCGCGCTTGGTCCAGTCGCACTTCTCTACGACCGAGGCATCACGCCACTTGTCGTAGTTGCCCGACAGTCCGGTGCAGTCGGCCGGAACGGTGTAGTCACTCATGCCAACCTTGACCGCCTGTTCACGGTCAACGGCCATGCTTAGTGCTTTGCGCACCCGCACGTCGGAGAATTCTTCCTTGGTGGTATTCAGCTGCCAATTGATCTCGGAGCCTGTCGTTGGGAACCAGTAGTGGCGGTGTTCTGGGTCTTTGTCGACATAGGTGGTCTGGATGTCCGGCATGTAGGTCTGAGTCCAGTCGACATCGCCGGAGATGGCGGCCAGGTTGGCACCGTCGTTGCCGGCGAAGGCAAGCATCCGGATGCCGCCAAGCTTCTGCTTCTCGGGCTGCCAGTAGTTCGGGTTCTTTTGCAGCTCGAAGGACTGGGCCTGGAAGTTGGCGATCTCGGTGTATGGGCCGGTGCCGACCGGGGTCGGGTTCTCTTCGTTGCCTGGCTTGTCGAACTTGGACCAGATGTGCGCAGGCACGATGACCTGTTGCCCCAATTCGTACAGTGCCGGGGCGAAGGCCTTCTTGAAGGTGAACTGAACGGTGGTCTTATCCGGGGTCTTGATGGACTTCAGGTAGTCGTAGCCGCCGAGCAGTTCCTTCTGCAGTTCCACCGAAAGCTTCACGTCCTCGGAGGTCAGCTCGGTGCCATCGGAGAACTTGACTCCCGGACGCAGATTAAAGGTCAGCGACTTGCCGTCGGTGCCCGCTTCCCAGTCGGTGGCCAGCCAAGGCACCGTGTCGCCGCCGGCAGGGTTGTAAACCAGCATGGACTCATAGATGGACTGGCCGGTCATTGGCGCGGCGTTGGGCGAGAACGGGTTGAAGTTCTTGGAGAAGGTACCCATGTCTTCACGCGGGATGGTGAGGAACGCTGAGCTGGTTGTTGCTCCGTCAGCTTCGGTTCCGCCTGGGTTTGATGCGACGCATCCGGTCAGCGCGAGTGCGCCGACCGCTGCGGTCGCAGCCACGGCAAGGTGCGCGCGGCGTAAGTATTTGACTATCATGGAAGTTCCTCATCCATTCATGTGATGTGTAGCGGAGGGGAAGCTCATCTTTGGCCGTGCATGGCCACAGATGAACGAATGCGTGGAGGGCAGCCGATGGTAATTTGGCGATTCTCAATCGGTGAGCCCTCTACCATTTGATTCAGTAATGACACCCCTGCCATACCCATTTCTTCAAAGGGCAGGGCGATGGTTGTCAGTTTTGGTCGCATATGTGGTGCCAGAATCTCTTGATCATCAAAACCGACGATTGAGATGTCTTCCCCCACTCGCAAACCGAGTTCCTTGATTGCGTCATAGGCTCCCATGGCGATCCGGTCATTACCGCAAAAAATTGCGGTTGGCGGATCTGGTTGAGCCAGTAACTCTTGAGTTCCGTGATATCCGCTATCGGCGGTACCGTCACCGGCAACAATCTTTGACTCTTCTTGGCTAAGTCCATGATCACGCAGAGCCTGCTTCATACCGGTTTGGCGCCCGATCTGAGCAGGGATTCCTTGGGCAACAGTGATATGGCCAATGTTGGTGTGTCCAGCCCGTGCGAGGATCTCGGCGGCGGCGTAACCGCCTGCCACTTCGTCCGGGACGATTGATGGAAATTCTCCGGCGGCGTCGAAGCAGTTGACCAAAACGCAGGGAACCGATTTTGCATTCTCCGGCACGATGATTTCTCGGTGCCAGGTGGTTGCAATGATCAGCCCGCCTACCTGTTGTTCAAGGAGCTTCTCCACCGCGAGCATTTCCATGCCGGGGTCATCATCGCTGGGTGCGATGAGCAGAAAGTTTCCATCTTTCCATGCCGAGCGTTGTGCTCCCTTGATCACGTCGGTAGCAAAGGGTGATGTAGCAATCTCGGTCACCAGACCGAACCAGGCGCTGCGTTTGCTAGCCAGAGTTCGTGCGGCCGCATTGGGGCGGTAGCCCAGCATGCGCGCCGTCTGGTTGATTCTCTCTCTCGTGGTTTCGGGGATATTTGCTTCCATCCGGCCATTGAGCACAAATGAGACGGTTGTTCGGCTTACGCCGGCCGCCTTGGCGACATCGGCCATGGTCACGGATTGCTGCGTCATTTCCCCTCCTCCCCCTTGAGATCAATGCGAAACTGGCCGTGTTGCAGATTTGCTAACACGATTCAGTAACGCGCGTTACTACGCTGAGAAATAAGGTAACGCACATCACTTGCGGGTGTCAAGCAGTCAATTCTTATTTGCGCATAAATGCAGATCTCTGCGAAGATCGCGCGCTTTCGACAGAACTGGCATCCCCCGCAGCACGGTATTTGGGCGCACGGAACGACCCAGAAACTATTCTGGGTATCCAGGAATTTGAAGATCAGACGAGGTGAAGAGGCTAGTCAATTCGCCTCTCGGCAAAGAAGCTTCATGAGTCATGCTGCGAGGCTGTGGTACTTCCCTACAGTTCGAGCCCTAAGAATATTTAGCTCCCAAACTCGGTCAGCTTTGGTTCAGCGGTCCTTCATTGAATCGCGCTCAATCAGCGGCATCTCCACCTGATGTTCAACAGGATCCAGCTTCCCATCAAGAAGTAGCTCAACGGCAAGCGCTCCCATTTCTTCATAAGGAAGTCTGATCGATGTCAGCTGCGGACGCAGGTAGCTAGCGATGATCTCATCGTCAAAGGAAAGAACCGAAAGATCCTTGCCGGGAACTAGTCCTTGTTCGGCCAATGCTTGGAAGACTCCCATAGCCACGCGGTCATTCGCGCAGATGACAGCATCAGGCTTGTGCCCATCGGTGAGCATTTGAGCGGTCGCCGCATAGCCGTCGGTGGGATTCCAGTCTTCGAGAACCCATTCGCCAAGTACTTCAAGTTTCGATTCGCCCAAGGCGTTGCGCAGCGAAGTGAAACGGCGGGTGATACTCGGATAGCTCATCGAGTCATTCTCAGCATTTTGATGCGCCCCGATCAGCGCGACACTTCTAGCACCGGTTTCCAGAACTCGGTGCACCGCACTGGTACCGGAATCCAGCTCGTTCGGCAGCACCGCGGTGCAGGGGCTGTCATCAAGTCCATTAACCAAGATCGTGGGCAGACCCGTGGCTGGGATTTTTAAGTCACGTTTCCGTGAATCCATAAATCCCAGGATGAGACCATCAACGTCCCGATGAGCCATCTGCTTGATGGCTTCAGCTAGCTGATCAGGTTTCCCGAAGGTCTCTGCAATCAGCACCGTATGGCCGCGTTCTTCGGCCGCGCGAAGAATGCCGGTGATCATGCCGGAAGCAAAACGTGTGACCGTGACCTGATCAGAAATCAGCCCCAGGGTTCGAGTCTTGCCACTGCGCAATGACTGAGCGGCAGCATTTGGACGGTAACCCAGTTCCTTGGCTGCCGCGCGAACTCTCTCGGTGGCCTCTGCGGAAAGCCTGGTCCCAGGCTTGTTGTTCAGGATCAAACTGACTGCGGCCTTTGACATCCCTGAAGCTTCTGAGACGTCAGCTATTGTTACCCGCTTGGCTTTTTGCGTATTCACGTGTCCTTCTTGCGACTGGGTACCTGCAATTATTCGAGCCTAGCCTATTGCAGGGACGTCCTGACGCTGTTACAGTCTTATGCTAAATCCATTTAGCATATTTTGATTAAGGATGGCGGCGTTGCCCGAACTACAACAAGTCGCGGTCATGCGACCAGAGCTTCACTTCTCCCCCAAGAAAAACTGGATCAATGATCCCAACGGTTTGTTCTTTGATGGCGAGCAATACCACCTGTACTTCCAGCACAACCCCCACGGAGTTGGCCACGGCTACATGTCCTGGGGACACACGGTCAGCACCGACCTGGTGAACTGGACCGAACTTCCCATCGCCATCCTGCACGGGGATGTTGCAGACATCTTCTCCGGCTCCATCGTTGTGGACCAGGAGAACACCAGCGGCCTCGGAGACGGAAGCACCGCGCCGATCATCGCGCTGTACACCGCGGCAGCCAAGGACGATAGCAACCAGTCCCAAGCGCTGGCCTATTCCCTGGACGGTGGCGCAACCTTCACCAAGTACGCACAGAACCCGGTATTGGACCGTGGTTCTAAGAACTTCCGTGATCCCAAGGTCTTCCGCTACGAATCCGCGCAGGGCCCGTGCTGGGTCATGGTGGTTGTAGAAGCCATCGAACGCCGTGTGCTGATCTACCGTTCGGAAAACCTCATCGACTGGACCGAGGCATCCAGCTTCGGCCCGCAGGCTGCCACCGCCGGCATCTGGGAATGCCCGGACCTCATCCAACTGCCGGTCGCCGGCAGCGACCAGCTCAAGTGGGTCCTGCTCGTTTCACTGAATCCCGGAGGCGTGGCAGGTGGCTCCGGCACCCAATACTTCGTGGGAGAATTTGACGGTTTCATATTCACCCCCGACAAGCAGCAGGAAGCTAATGATTCACTGGCCTTCGAGCAGCTAAGCCAGGGCAGCTGGCTGGACTGGGGTCGCGACTTCTACGCCGGCGTCAGCTTCCACGGCATGCCGGTGGAGCAGCAAACCATCATCGCCTGGATGAGCAACTGGGACTACGCCCGCGATCTGCCCCACGACGGCTGGCGCGGTTCCATGAGCGCAGCTCGCACCCTGGACTTGGTGCAGCTTGGCGACGGCGGTTTTGAAATTCGTCAACGCCTGAGCGGCTTGCCCGACTCCCCTGTACCAACCAGCGCGGTGCTGACCGGCGAGACGCGCATTGAACTCAATGAACCGGCTCTTGTGGAACTGAGCCTCCCCGGTGACTTCACCGGCCGGGCACGGTTACTCCTGCACCGCGCAGATCACAGCGTGATGAGCGAGGTGAGCGTTGAGCCATCTCTGATTCAGCACCACCGCGGCGCAGGCAAGGTTGCCCATGAGCTCTACGCTTCCAGCCAACGCATGCCGTTACCGGAGGATTCCACCGAGCTAGTCATCCAGGTTCTTCTGGATCATGGTTCCATTGAAATCCTGGGCGCGGATGGCCGCCGCTCACTGACCGATCAGCTCACCGGCGAAGCTGCGCCAGCCTATGGGGTACTCCAGTATTCCGGCAGCACGGGCGCAGTTGTTGGTGTCCTGCCATTGAGTGAAAAGAGCTTGGAGCGCAGCGCATGAGCAGTATTACCGTCATAGGAGAATCTTTAGTGGACGTCGTCTCGGGTTTGGCCCACCCCGGTGGTTCACCACTAAACGTTGCCGTCGGACTCGCGCGCCTAGGACATGTTGTGCAATTCCATACCGAATTTGGTCAAGATGCTCATGGGCAACAAATCGCCGAGCATCTGTTGCAAGCGGGTGTGAAGGTGGCTTCCGGCTCGGTCACTGAGCGGGCCACCTCGGTGGCTCAGGTTCACGTTGATGAGCACTTAAACGCCCATTACACCTTTGATATCCACCAGCAGATTCCACCAGTGGCAGTAGACGCCGTCCCCGAACTTTTGCATACCGGATCCATTGCCGCGTGGATTGAGCCCTCGGGGCAGTGCATCGTTGATGCCTTCACTCATGCTGCAACTGGTTCACTGCGCAGTTACGACCCAAATCTTCGTCCAGATCTGGTGGAAGACCGCGAAGCAGCCATCGAACGAATCGAATTGCTGATGAGACTGAGTCATATCGTTAAGCTCAGCGATGTGGACGCTCAATGGCTCTACCCTGAGCTGGACCTGTGGGACGTACTGGCGCATGTTTCCAGCCTCGGGCCGGCTTTTGCCGTGATGACCCAAGGTGGGGAGGGTTGCCTAGCTGTTGCCCACGGAAATCGATATGACATCCCGGCCTTGCCGACAGAGCTCAAAGACACCATCGGTGCCGGTGACGCGTTCATGTCCGGACTGCTTTACGGTGTGCTCGCGCTACCCGAACTAGCGCAAGCGCTACGCACCGGAACCGCCTGCGAACCAGCTGATATCAGGCAAGCGCTGCACCACGCACTAACTTCGGCAGCACTAACCGTGGCACAGGCCGGTGCAAATCCGCCGTGGTTCAACGATTTCTCCCGCGCCTTAGCTCACTAAGAACTTTCCAACGATGACAAAGAAACCAGGGCAAAGATGACTGGACTAAGCACAACTCTTAGAAACCCTACCTACCTTCACAGTTCCTTCTCGATGCTGCTGTTCTTCGCATCATGGGGAATTTGGTGGTCATTCTTCCAAATTTGGCTCACCAGCGAATCCAACGGTTTGGGGCTCAGCGGCGCACAGGTCGGTACCGTCTATTCGGTGAACTCGCTCGTGACGCTGTTCTTGATGTTCGGCTACGGTGCTCTACAAGACCGGCTAGGTCTGCGAAAGCATCTTGCGGTCGTGATTGCCGCGGTGACCGCGCTCACCGGACCATTCTGCATGTGGGTCTACCAGCCGCTACTGCAGTCCCACTTCATGATGGGTGTTATTGCCGGCGCAGTCGTATTCTCCGTTGGATTCCTTGCAGGCGTAGGCCTCTTTGAAGCGCTCACCGAACGTTACAGCCGCCGCTTTAACTTCGAATATGGGCAAGCGCGCATGTGGGGATCATTCGGTTACGCCGTCGTGGCACTGGCTGCAGGCTTCCTGTTTACCATCAACCCAATGCTGAACTTCTGGATCGGTTCGGTACTCGGAGTAATCCACCTGCTGCTGTTGTTGCTTTGGCGCTTCGAAGCTAAACCAGTAGCTCCTCTCCCAAGCAACGGAAAACTGTCTCCAGCATCTACACCGGGCTTCCGTGAAATGCTGGGCCTTTTCCGTTTACCTAGCCTGTGGCTCATCATCGTATTCGTGATGCTGTCCTGGACGTTCTACACGGTCTTTGACCAGCAAATGTTCCCCGACTTCTACACCGGACTCTTTGAAGACCAAGAAACCGGTCAGCAGGTATATGGCATCCTCAACTCGGTGCAGGTCTTCGTTGAAGCGGCCATGCTGGGACTCGTACCTCTGCTCATGCGCCGCGTGGGCGTGCGTTCTGCACTGCTCATCGGTGTCGCCATCATGTTCGTTCGCATCTTGGGCTGCGCGCTCGTTGATGATCCGCTGCTCGTCTCCGCAATTAAGATGCTGCACGCCATCGAAACGCCATTGTTCATTCTTCCGGTGTTCCGTTACTTCACCCTGCACTTCAACCCGGCGTTGTCTGCAACCTTGTACATGGTGGGGTTCCAAGTATCCTCGCAGATTGGTAACGTCTTGCTCTCCACACCGTTGGGCATGCTCCACGACCAGGTGGGCTACCGCCAGACCTTCATCACCATCTCGCTGGTAGTGCTGCTTGCTGGAGTCTATGGATTCTTTGCGCTGAAAAAGGACGATCAGCAAGTCATGGGTGACCCATTCATTCGTCACTCAAAAACTGCTGTTGACGCCTAACTGAGCGTTCGTTCAAGCGGGGCGGGTTGCTATAGAGACTTACAGCACCTCGCCCCCGCTGCGTTAATACGTTGTCAACCGTTTGCCAGAATCTCGCTCGTATTAATGCATCAACATCGTTCGTTCATAGTGCTGCGCCCGGGTACCGTCGTTTTGACTGGCCGGCCTGCTAAAGCTCGCCAGATCACCCCGGATGAGGTCTTCTGCTGTGTTGCGGGAATTGCCGAACTCCGCAACCGGGTTATTGCAGGTTCCTACTCCTCTATATATCCAACGTAATAAGCGTCCGCACCCAGAAGGGTACGGACGCTTACTGCATCTCTAGCCAGATTCTTAGCCGCGTGGCTTCAGCACAATATTAGTGACCGGTTGCGAAGAATCTGTAGCAAAATCCAGGCCCGAAGGTTCGGCGCCCGCGGCCACCAGCTGGGCGCCGAGAGCGGCAACCATTCCACCGTTATCCGTGCACAGCGAAAACGGCGGAACCACTAACGTGATGCCGGCCGAAGCGCAGCGCGCTGCCAGTAGCTCTCGCAGTCGCGTGTTCGCCGCGACTCCCCCACCCAATAGCAAAGTCTTCAGGCCATTCTCCTGCATAGCGCGCACTGCCTTGGAGGTGATCACGTCCACCACAGCTTCCTGGAAAGATGCGGAAATATCCGCTACCGGGATCGGCTCCCCCGCCGCTTCAAAATGCTCCACGCAGCGAGCCACGGCGGTCTTCAGACCGGAGAAGGAGAAGTTGTTCCGGTGCTTGCCCGGTTCCTCGGCAGAGCCCACAAACTTCGGCAGCGACAGCCCGCGGGGGAAACGGAATGCCTTTTTGTCTCCGTCTTTGGCAGCCTTGTCGATGGCCGGTCCGCCCGGATACCCCAGACCCAGCAAGCGGGCGGTCTTGTCATAGGCTTCGCCAGCCGCGTCATCGATGGTCGCGCCAAGAAGCTGCACATCGTTGGTCAGCGAGGTGACCTTCAGAATTTCGGTGTGTCCACCGGAGACCAGCAGCGCACCGAAGGTCGGTGGAAGCGCAGTACCTTCAAGCACCCCGACACCCACGTGAGCCACCAAGTGGTTGATGCCGTACAGCGGTTTACCGGTGGCCAGCGCCAGTGACTTGGCCGCGGCCACGCCTACCATCAGTGCCCCGGCTAGCCCGGGGCCGCTGGTCACGGCAATCGCATCGATTTCCTCCAAGGTCACGTCGGCTTCGGCGAGCGCCTGCTCCAAGGTGGGCACAAACGCTTCGAGGTGCGCGCGTGCCGCAATCTCCGGGATCACGCCGCCAAAGCGGACATGCTCATCCATGGAGCTGGACACGGTGTTGGCCAGCAGTTGGGTGCCACGCACGATCCCGATTCCGGTTTCATCACAGGAGGATTCAATGCCCAGTACTAGCGGGTGCTGTGGGGTGCTCATTCGGAAGCCTCCGGGGTGTCTAGCTCGTCCAGTCGCAGACGCATGATCAGCGCATCGATGCCGCCCTTGTAATAGCGCGGGCGTCGATGGATAGTCTCAAATCCCATGGACTCATAGAGTCCAATGGCGGTGGGGTTGTCGAAGCGCACCTCGAGCATCAGGTCTAAGGCGCGGTTGGCTCGTGCAGTGGTGATCAGTTCCGTCAGCAGCGCCCTGCCCAGACCTTGACCTTGGTATTCGGGGATGATCGCGATGGTTTGCACGTCTGCAATGGGCAGCACGGTGCAGAGCCCGGCATAGCCGATGATCTTGTCGGCATCCTCATAGACCCAGTATTTCCGGGTTTCCAGCTGGGCCAGCTCAGCTTCGAATCCGGCCAGCGGCCACGCATCTTCGGGGAACAACTGCGTTTCCAGAATATGGACTGCGGCAATGTCGTCAGTGGTCATCGTACGGAGGGTGATGCTCATGCCTTGTCCTTCTTCATGAATGCCGGGACCTGGGCATCTGATTCACGCAGGTACTGCGGTGAGGTATCGGACAGGTCCACACCCTTGGCAAGATCCTTGATCCCGCGCCAGCCCAGCTCTGCGGCCTGTGCGATCCAGTCCAGCGACTCTTCGACGCCATGTGCTCCTGCTTCGGCCAGTTGCTCTGGATACAGCGAGGCACCCACGCCGTAGACCGGCAAGGCAGGCAGGGTTGCGGCGGTCGCCACATGGGGACCGTCCAGCAATTCGCCCGAGGCATCGTATTTGGCCCAGTACACTTCCTTGCGGCGCGCGTCGGAGGCAACCACAAATTCTGCCGGTACGTGCTCGGTATCCAACACTCGTTCGGCGAGCGCGTGCAGGGACATCACCCCATGCACCGGGACCTGCCAGACGAAGCCGAAGGTCCGTGCCGCAACAAGTCCCACTCGCAGTCCGGTGTAGGGCCCAGGACCCACACCGACAATGATGCCGGCAAGCTCCGCGCCAACTTGCTGGTGCTCTGCCAGCAGGTCGCGGACAAACCCGGCGAGGGTTTCGGTCTGGTCGTTACCGCGTGGTGAGGTGCGTTCGCCGAGCACCGCGCCGGTTTGTGAGTCGATCAAAGCCACCGAGGCGTGCGCCGAGGTGTCGATGGACAGGTAGTTAGGCATGTGGTTCTCCCGAGTGCTGCAGCCCGGTGGCCTGCAGCAAGGCGTTTTTCAGTTCGGTGAAATTCTCTTCGTCCCAGCGTGGTCCGATGGCCTTGAGTGTGAACTGCCTTGGCTCATCGAGCTCCTCGTCGGATTCTTCCCACGGGTTGCTGCTAGGTGCGGCCCAGATCTCGCGGTCCAACTGGATTTCCAGGCGGGAGTCGGACAGGTGCTCCACCTTGCCCAGACCCCATTCCACCACGGTGACCGAGTCAGCCAAGGTGGATTCGAGATCGAGGGTATCCACGTCGTGTTCCCCGTTTAGCCGGTAAGCATCCACGTGGATTAGTGCCGGCCCATCGCCCAGCGAGGGGTGCTGGCGTGCCAACACGAAGGTGGGCGAGATGATTCCCTCGCGGACGTTCAGGCCCAGCCCGAGCGATTGCGTCAAGGTGGTCTTCCCGGCTCCCAGCGCCCCGGTGAGGATCACTAAGTCCCCTGCACTCAGCTGCTTGCCCAAGGCTTCGCCCAGAGCTTCAGTGACCGTGAGGTCCGCCAGCTGGCAAGAGAATTCTTTGATGTGCTCATTCACCGGCTTCGCCCCAGGTTCCTTCAACATAGAAGCGTGGAACTCGTGGAGAGATCCGGGTGACAACCTCATAGTTGATGGTGTTTGCTGCGTGCGCCCAAGTGGTTACCGATTCTCCACCTTCACCAAAGATGATTGCCTCGGCACCTAAGAATTCGTTGGGGTTGATATCTGGGCCTAGATCAATCACGCACTGGTCCATGGCGATAGTTCCGCGTACCGGGTAGGTTTTCCCGTTGATGGTTACCGGTGCCCCGGTGGCAACTCGTGGCAGCCCGTCGGCGTATCCCATCGGGACCAGCGCCAGGTAGGTCTCTGCGGTCGTTTGGTAACGCAGCCCGTAGGAGACTCCTTGCCCGAGGGTGACCTTTTTGACGTTGGCAACCTTAGTCATCAGCCGCATTGCCGGACGCAGACCATAAGTTGCAGGGCTCTCCCCCTCAAACGGGCTCAGGCCATACAGTCCCAAACCGAGCCGCACCATTTCGTGGTGGGTGTCCGGACGGGACAAGATGGCCGGAGTATTGGCAATGTGGCGCATTTCCAGATCGAAGCCTGCAGCTTCGACCATATCGATGGCCTCGTCAAAAGCGGCAAGCTGAATGTCAGTTTCGGGGCGGTCCGGCTCATCGGCGACAGCAAGGTGGGAGAACACTCCGACCACACGCAGCAGTCCTTCAGACTGATACTTAGCGGCACGCTCAATCAAGCCCGGGAAATCAGCCATGGTGGAGCCGTTGCGTCCCAGCCCGGTATCAACCTTGAGATGAATACGCGCAGGCGTCTGCACTGCCTGGGCTGCCGCTGCGATTAAGTCTAAGTCCCATCCTGAGACACCTAAATCAATACCTGCAGAGATGGCTTTTTCAAATGGGGTGTCGTTGGTGTGCAACCAGGCGAGCATAGGAGCTTCAATACCTGCGTCGCGTAGCGCCAGGGCCTCGGCAACGTGTGCGCAACCAATCCAGCGGGCGCCACCTTCTAGAGCCGCCTTGGCTACCTGTACGGCTCCATGTCCGTAGCCGTCTGCTTTGACGACTGCCATGACCTTCGCGGGGGCCACCAGGTCCATAACCTGTTTGACGTTGCTGCGGATTGCTGAGAGATCAATGACAGCGCGACGTTCCCAACCAATGTAAGGAGCCGTGTCACCGGCTTCCGGCGCGTTGATTTCCTCAAGAGATTCAGAGTTCACCTATACATCTTCGCACTTTTCGCACTCTCTTGCCGCGCTACGACAACGATAGGGAACGTGAGCTTCATTTAGGGCAAAAGTAAAGAGCCTGTTCTCGCAAATTTTCTTTGCGAGAACAGGCTCTAAGTGGTTATTGGGAGTTGATTACTTTAGTGTGCGCAGTTCGTCACGGATCTGCTCAAGCAGTGCAACCTGTGGATCTACTTCGGCTTCTTCTTCGGTGATACCGCGGCGGCGGTTCATGTGCTCGGTAGCCTTCTGCATTGGCATAACCAGTGCGAAGTAGACTGCTGCGGCGATCAACAGGAAGTTGACCAGCGCGGTGAGGAAGACACCGAACTTGATGTCAACCCCGTTGATGGTAAGTAGTAGGAAGCCATCAAATGATGGCGAACCGACCAAGGCAGCGATCAATGGCATCAGCACATTGTCTACCAGGGCGGTGATGACGGCGCCGAAGGCAGCACCGATGACAACGGCAACCGCCAGATCGACGACGTTGCCCTTCATTATAAAATCGCGGAATCCCTTTAGCATGTTTTGAGCATACACAGGGAAAACATAGCAAAGCAGGACATTTGGGTGGAAAACTTAAATTTTGTGAGAAATTCCGCTCCCGTTTGGACAATTGCCTAGATCTTACGAAGCAGCATTCTGTGAACGGAGTGGTCAGCGCTCTTACGGAGGACCAATTGCGCCCGGCCCCGGGTAGGCAACACGTTTTCTTCGAGGTTCGGCTCGTTAATTCGTGTCCAAATATCGTGCGCGGTTTCGCGCGCTTGCTCATCGGAAAGTTGCGCGTAGCGGTGGAAATAGCTGGCCGGGTCAGAGAACGCCCCGGAACGTAGTTTCATGAATCGGCTGATGTACCACTCTTCAATATCTTTGGTCCGAGCATCAACGTAGACGGAGAAATCAAAGAAGTCACTGAGCGCAAGACCCACCTTGCCATCGGTGCGAGTACGCGCCGGCTGCAAAACGTTCAGGCCCTCAACAATAAGTACCTGAGGCGCACGGATGACGTTACGTTCACCCGGGATGATGTCATAAGTCAAGTGTGAATAGACTGGCGCACTAACTTCCGGAACACCGGACTTCACCGCAGAGACAAAGCGCAGCAGCGCACGCCGGTCATAAGATTCTGGGAAACCCTTGCGGTCCATAATTCCACGGCGGTTCAGTTCCGCGTTCGGGTAAAGGAATCCGTCGGTGGTGATTAGTTGGACGTCGGGCGTTTCTGGCCAACGGCGCAACATATCGCGCAACACACGGGCAGTAGTGGATTTACCAACTGCTACCGAACCTGCCACGCCAATAACGAACGGAGTCTGCCGGGTTTGTTCCCCAAGGAACGTGGTGGTGGCGCGGTGTGTAGCACCGGCGCCCTGTACATAGAGGTACAGCAAACGGCTCAATGGTAGATAGACATCTCGGATCTCATCTAGGTCTAGGCCATCGCCTAGACCACGAAGCCGAATAATGTCCTCTTCATTGAGGGGTTGTTCCATCTTGTTAGAAAGTCTGGCCCAGGTGTCTCGCTCAAGCTCAACAAAAGGGGTTATAGGTGTCTCTAACGTTCCTTGTGGTTCCACGAGGTCAAATTGTGCCAAGAATATGGTCTACACCCCAAATTCAACTTGTAGAGTTCATTGGAAATTCAGCAAATTAGCTCTTCGCGGTGACCTATGACACGCAACTTTTTGAGTGATGTGCCACGATTTCTCCCATCATTGGGGAATCAACCGGTACGCTTTTTCCTATGTGCGGAATTGTTGGATATGCAGGAGCCTCAAGCTCAGTCGCCGAACACGGCGCCCTTGACGTTCTAATTGAAGGTTTACGTCGGTTGGAGTACCGCGGTTATGACTCGGCTGGTGTAGCCGTAGTAGCCGATGGTGCCATTCACTCACGGAAGAAGGCTGGCAAACTTGTCAACCTTGAAAACGTGATCGCTGAAGAACCATTACCCCAGTCTTACACCGGAATTGGCCACACTCGTTGGGCCACCCACGGTGGACCGAGCGACTCGAACGCTCACCCACACCTCGCCGACGGCGGCAAGCTTGCAATGATCCACAACGGCATCATTGAGAACTTCGCTGGCATCAAGGCGCAGCTGGTCTCTGAAGGCGCAGAGTTCCTTTCTGATACCGATACCGAAGTTGCCGCCGAGTTGCTGGGCAAGATGTACGGCGAAGCAAATGGGGACCTCACCCTAGCCATGCAGCTTGCAGTAAAGCACCTTGAAGGTGCTTTCACCCTCTTGGCAGTACACCAGGACCACCCGGGTCTCGTTGTGGCAGCTCGCCGCAACTCCCCACTGGTACTGGGCTTGGGCGATGGCGAGAACTTCCTCGGTTCAGACGTCTCCGGCTTCATCGATTTCACCCGTCGCGCCGTGGAACTGGGTCAGGACCAGATCGTCACGATCACCCCAGAGACCCACACCATCACCGACTTTGACGGCAACCCTGCCGAAGGCAAAGAATTCACCGTTGACTGGGATGCAGCCAGCGCCGAGAAGGGTGGCTTCCCATCCTTCATGGAAAAGGAAATCTTTGACCAGCCAGCCGCCGTGGCCGACACCCTGTTGGGCCGTTCGGACGCCGATGGCCGCCTGACCCTTGATGAGCTTCGTATTGATGCAGAAGAACTCACCAAGATCTCGAAGATTGTTGTCCTTGCCTGTGGTACCAGCGCCTACGCCGGTTCCGTTGCCAAGTACGCCATCGAGTCCTGGTGCCGTATTCCTGTTGAGGTTGAGCTGTCCCACGAGTTCCGTTACCGCGAGCCAATCGTTGACGAGAACACCTTGATCGTTTCGATCTCCCAGTCCGGCGAAACCATGGACACCTTGATGGCCGTGCGTTACGCCAAGGAACAGGGCGCGAAGACCATGTCGATCTGTAACACCAACGGGTCTACCATTCCTCGCGAATCTGACGCGGTGCTTTACACCCACGCCGGCCCAGAGATCGCAGTAGCCTCCACCAAGGCTTTCCTTGCACAGATCACCGCCACCTACCTGCTTGGCCTGTACCTGGCTCAGCTGCGTGGCAACCTGTTCCAGGGCCAGATCAAGGACATCTTGGCTGACCTTGGAAAGATTCCTTCGAAGATCCAGGACATCTTGGACCGCTCGGATGAAATCAAGGAACTTGCTCGCTCCATGGAGGATGCTTCCTCGGTACTCTTCTTGGGTCGCCACGTAGGCTACCCAGTTGCCATGGAAGGCGCCCTGAAGCTGAAGGAAATCGCGTACATCCATGCTGAAGGTTTCGCCGCTGGCGAGCTGAAGCACGGTCCGATTGCCTTGATTGATGATGGCCAGCCGGTCTTCGTAGTGGTTCCTTCCCCACGTGGTCGTGACTCGCTACACTCTAAGGTTGTCTCGAACATTCAGGAAGTCCGCGCCCGTGGTGCCAAGACCCTCGTTATTGCCGAAGACGGCGATGACTCGGTCAAGGACTTCTCCGAGTGGGTCTTCTACGTCCCTGAGACTCCAACTCTGCTGATGCCACTACTGGCCACCGTACCGCTGCAGATCTTCGCTTGCGAGCTTGCCTCGGCGAAGGGCTTTGATGTTGATCAGCCACGTAACTTGGCTAAGTCGGTGACCGTGGAGTAATCCACGATCTTCGAACTTTTGCGGGCACCCTTTTTGATGGAAAGGCTGCCCGCATTTGTTTAACTTCTTACACAACGTGTTGGCTATCAAGACTCATCCATTGCGAACTATAGCTGTCACTTGTGGTTGGCCTGCCACGATGGCCAAACTCATTTCCGCTTTCTCTAACTCAAAGAGTCTTACGGTTGGCCGTCCAGCATTTCGGATACCGTGCTCGACTTAGCACTTCAGGCAAAGTCGAGAAATCAGAAATCTCTAACCATCATCTACCAATCAATAATGCAATACGTATGGCCCGCGTTGTATGGTCGCCTCAATTTACAGTGTTGAAGCAAGCCTAGATAGACTGGAACCCATGATTGCAGGTATCGGTGTCGACATTGTCGACGTGCCACGCTTTGGCCGCCAACTCGAACGAACCCCACGCTTGCGTGAACGTCTTTTTACTTCCATAGAACGTGATCTGCCGTTGCGCTCCCTGGCTGCACGTTTCGCTGCGAAGGAAGCTATCGCCAAGGCACTTGGTGTCCCGGTTGGGATGAACTGGCAAGACTGCACTATTGCTAAAGACGAAGCCGGAGATCCGCAGGTACTGATTCGTGGCACGGTAGCTGCCGCCAGCGAATTGCGTGGAATTACTTCCTGGCATTTGACCTTGTCACATGACGGGGACATGGCCATTGCGATGGTAGTCGCTGAACGATAAACGACACGTTCGCTATTAAAACGGACGTATCCCCGGATAGGTGAGTAAAGTTTGTCTTATGATCCCTGTCTACAGTGTTGCGCAAGTACGTGCGGTCGAGGCCCAAGAGATCTCTAAGCGTGGAAGTGAATCGCTGATGCGCGCTGCCGCCAGCGAATTAGCTGCCGCAGCCGAAGCGATGCTCGCCCAGACCGCCTCCCCCACCGATGCTCTGATCATCGGTTTGATTGGTCCAGGTAATAACGGTGGCGACGGTCTCTACGCGCTGACCGAGCTAGCTCAACGCGGTTATCAGACTCTTGCCCTGCAGTGCACCGAAACCGGTCATCCAGAAGCGTTGAAGGCTTATGCCTCCGTTGCTGGCACCGTGAAGTCTCTGTCCGAGGGCGAAGAAGCTCTATCGTCAGCCTCGTTGGTTATTGATGCAATTTACGGCATTGGCTACCGCACCGGAGCACAGCTACCAAAGCTTCCTGCTGGTACCCGAGTACTAGCTTGCGATGTGCCTTCGGGACTGAACTGCGAAACCGGTAGTGCTGATGATGACGTGTTGCTCGCCGAGCGGACCGTGACCTTCGGCGCGATGAAGACGGGACTTATTACTCAGGATGCACCTTTGGTTACCGGTGAAATCCAAGTTGCGACTCTGGATTTTGATTTCTCCTCGATTACCCCAAAAACACATCTAGTCGATGAAAACTCGGCTCAAGAGCTACTGAATGTTCATCGCAGCTGGCGAGACGCCGGAAGGCACAAGTATGAGCGCGGTGTATTGGGTCTTATTGCAGGCTCTGCTCTCTACCCTGGAGCTGCCCAGCTGACCGCGCGCGCCGCGGTGGCCTGTGGTGTGGGATTGTTGCGCACTCACGTTCCGGAAGAAGTACAGTCTCTACTATCCTTGGCTGCCCCGGAAACCGTGCCGCTGGATGATGAACAAATCACCGAAGCACTCTCATTGGCTCGCCGTCACCTGCACGGTCGCGGAGCCAAGATTTCGGCGTGGGCTATTGGCCCTGGAATTGATAGTCGCACTCCCCCAACCGGAGTGATTGCCAACGTCTTTGATAGCCGCCAGCCAGCGGTTATTGATGCCAGTGGTTTAGAGGTAGTTCCTACCGGCCCGAGTGAGCAGCCACGGGTGCTCACCCCGCATGCCAAAGAATTGCGGATGCTTCTGCGCCGTGCCGGCGTAAGTGTCACCACCGAAGAAGTTCGTCAGGACCCAATTCGTTGGACCCGCTGGGTCGCGTTGGCTTATAACGCTGTGGTGTTGTTGAAGGGCCCAACCAGTTACGTGGTGGCGCCGAATGGTGCAAACCTAGTCGTCTGCCATGCAGCGGCTCAGCTAGCCACTGCTGGCTCTGGAGATGTCCTTACAGGCATTCTCGGCTATATGCTCTCCGACAGCTCACTGACCGGTATTCACGGCCTTGAGACGGTGAGCAATAGCCGCCTGATGGAACTGACTGCATGCGCTGCCGTCATTCACGGCCAGCTAGGCCGAGTCACTGCCCGGCAGGGCACGGTCAGCGCCTCGCGCTTGATTGATCAGCTGCCCGCAGTAATGAAAGACTTTGGGTTCTAGCTAAATACCGACCCAAAAACAGATGCGGTTCATGCGCGATATCCTCGCACATGAACCGCATCTGTTTTATTTCTTATTCCTCGGCAAGATCAAACTTTTCGCCCGGACCGGTCATAACCCAACCTTGATCCCGCCACAATGGACGGTCCAATACGTTACGGCCATCAATCAAGACACGAGAGCTAACCACTTCGCCAAGCTCTTGCGGATCCAAGGCCCGGAATTCTTTCCATTCGGTAAGTAACAGAACCAGGTCGGATTCTTCCGCGGCTTCGCGCCAGGACTCAACGTAGTTCAAGCGTGGGAAGCGGCCTGCGGCATTCTTATTGCCCTCCGGGTCATAGACCGAAACTTCGGCGCCCGAGTTGTAGAGCCGCACGGCAATATCCAAGGCCGGTGAGTCACGTACGTCATCACTATCTGGTTTGAATGTCACGCCCAGCACACAGATACGCTTACCTGCCAGCTGGTTGCCAAGGATTGAGGAAGCCAGTGAAACTACGCGGTCACGGCGACGCAAGTTGATCTGGTCCACTTCATCCAGGAATCCCATGGTTTGGCTCAAGCCCAGCTCGCTGACGCGCGCTTGTAATGCACGGATATCCTTTGGCAGGCAACCGCCGCCAAAGCCGACTCCTGCGTTGAGGAATTTACGGCCAATTCGAGCGTCATGGCCGATAGCGTCTGCCAGCGTCTTGATGTCGCCGCCCACGGTCTCGGTCACTTCGGCAAAGGCATTGATGAAGGAAATCTTGGTGGCAAGGAAAGCGTTGGCCGCTACCTTGACCAGCTCAGAGGTTTCTAGGTCGGTGACGACCTCTGGGGTCTCCAAGGCAAGGATCGGCGCATAGACCTCCCGTAGCTTGGCTAGGGACGTATCGTCTTGGATGCCGTAGACCAGCCGGTCTGGGGTCAGCGTGTCTTTGACCGCGAATCCTTCACGCAAGAACTCTGGGTTCCACGCCAAACTGATTTTGCTGCCAGGCTTGGCGGTTGCTTCGATGCGTTCGCTGAGCCGACGTGCGGTACCTACGGGAACGGTGGACTTGCCAACGATGAGTGCTTCACCGGAAATATTTGCCACGAGAGAATCAACCGCTGCGTCTACGTAGCTCATGTCCGCCGACTGCGAGTCCGCGCGCTGCGGAGTACCCACGGTCACGAAGTGGATGTCAGCGTGCTTCCCGACTTCTTCATAGGAGTCGGTAAAGCGTAGCCGGCCACTGGCCACGTGCTTACGCAGTAGCTCTGGTAAACCCGGCTCATGGAATGGAAGAATTCCTGCGCTCAGTGCCTGAAGTTTTTCTGCATTGACGTCGAGGCCAATGACCTCGTAGCCAAGTTCTGCCATACATGCGGCATGAGTTGCACCAAGATAGCCGGTGCCGATGACGCTGATACGCAATGTCACGAAGAATTACTCCCCAGATCTCTAACCCAATAACTACTCATTAGAATGCCACACCCCCGCACCATGTTCCTTACTGGAACGCGGTACGGGGGTGTGAGTTTTCTCGATGTTTACTGAGAGGATGCTTTACAGTGCCAGGTGAGTTGCGACGGCAGCTGCCAGCAGCTCTGCTTCTAGCTGAGCCTGCTCATGAGTGGCCGCTTCGACCATCACGCGAACAACTGGTTCGGTACCCGAGGGGCGCAAGAGCACGCGTCCGGTGTCACCCAGACGAGCTTCGGTGCCAGCGATTTCCAAGAGCAGTGGTTCGCACTCTGGTGCGGCAGCCTTGTCGACGCCACGGACGTTGATCAGAACCTGTGGAAGCACGGTGAGTACCGAAGCTAGTTCCTTCAGGGTCTTTCCGGTGGCCTTCACGCGGGCTGCCAAGAGCAGGCCGGTGAGTACACCGTCACCGGTGGTGGCGTACTTGCTGAAGATGACGTGGCCGGACTGCTCGCCGCCAAGCGAGTAGTTACCTTCGCGCATGCCTTCGAGTACGTAGCGGTCTCCCACTCCGGTCTGCTTGAGCGTAATGCCAGCTTTTTCCATGGCAATTTTTAAGCCAAGGTTGCTCATCACGGTGGCGACTAGGGTGTCGTCCTTCAACTCGCCGCGGTCTTTGAGGTCCAGAGCCATGACTGCCATGATCTGGTCACCGTCTACAACGGTTCCCTCGTGGTCTACCGCGAGGCAACGATCCGCGTCACCGTCGTGGGCGATACCAAGATCTGCACCGTGTTCAAGCACGGTAGCCTGGAGCTTTTCTAGGTGGGTGGAACCGTAGCCGTCATTGATGTTGATGCCATCTGGCTCGGCACCGATGACGATAACTTCTGCGCCAGCATTCTTGAAGACCTGTGGTGAACAGCCTGAAGCCGCACCGTGGGCGCAGTCGAGAACGACTTTGACCCCATCAAGGCGGTTTGGCATAGCTGCCAGTAGGTGCAGAATGTAACGGTCTTCGGCGTCAGCAAAGCGCGAAATGCGTCCTACTGCCCCGCCGGTAGGACGTGGGTTTGGCATGTCGAGGCAGGCTTCGATGGCGTCTTCCAACGCATCATCAAGCTTCTTACCACCACGTGCCAGGAACTTAATACCGTTATCCGGTGCAGCATTGTGCGAGGCAGAGATCATCACGCCAAAGTCTGCGTTGAGATCACCTACCAAGAATGCAGCAGCCGGAGTGGGTAAAGTACCCGCATCCTTAACGTCTACGCCAGAGGCAGCCAGGCCGGCCTCGATAGCCGCGGAGAGGAAGTCGCCGCTGATACGCGGATCCTTCGCTACCACTGCTACCGGTTTACGGCCGTCTTCCGACTGACTTAAACCAAGTACTACCGAAGCTGCCTGCGCTAAATCTAGCGCCAGCTCGGGAGTCAACAACTCGTTTGCTTTTCCTCGGACCCCATCGGTCCCAAATAACCTTGCCATCATCGTTAATCATAAGCCCTACGCATCGATTTACCGGCGCGATTGTGAGCTTTAGGACGCTATATCAACAAAGTTCATTGCCTTTGAAGTCACATTTGGGATTTTAACGGCCAAAGGCCCCACATCCGAAGATGTGGAGCCAATGGGAAACCTGTGGGTAAGGTTTAGCGCTTCGAGAACTGCGAAGCCTTACGAGCCTTCTTAAGACCAGCCTTCTTGCGCTCGATGACGCGAGCGTCACGAGTCAAGTAGCCATTCTTCTTCAAGGTCGCGCGGTTTGCATCGCGGTCGATCTCGTTCAATGAACGGGCAATGCCAAGACGCAATGCGCCGGCCTGACCCGAGATGCCGCCGCCGTGGATACGAGCGATAACATCATAAGCGCCTTCTAGACCCAGAACCTTGAAAGGCTCGTTAACATCCTGCTGGTGCAGCTTGTTAGGGAAGAAGTTTTCCAGGGTGCGACCGTTGACGATCCAGTTGCCTGAACCTGGGATCAAACGCACGCGGGCAATAGCCTGCTTGCGACGACCAACGGCACCGCCTGGGACGGTTAGTGGAGCGCGCTCGGTATCGGCAACAACGGCCGATGCAGAGGTCTCGGTAGTGTAAGTCGAAGGGGTTTCGCCTTCGAATTCAGTGGTCTCTTCAGTGTTCTCAGCCACGATATTCTCCTATTAAGTCTTTGTTCTCGAGGCCAGTACTACTGAGCGACCTGGGTGATTTCCAGTGCCTTTGGAGCCTGTGCTGCGTGAGGGTGCTCCGCGCCGCGGTAGACCTTCAGCTTCGAGACCTGAGCATCGGAAAGCTTGTTCTTTGGAAGCATGCCCTTGATAGCCTTCTCGACTGCAAGAACTGGGTTCTTCTCGAGGAGCTCTGCGTAGTTAACGCTCTTGAGGCCGCCCGGGAAACCCGAGTGACGGTAAGCGCGCTTGTCCTGCAGCTTCTTGCCGGTCAGTGCGACCTTCTCGGCGTTGATGATGATGACATGGTCGCCCATGTCCATGTGAGCTGCAAAGGTTGGCTTATGCTTGCCGCGCAGCAAGGTTGCGGCCTGAACCGCGAGACGGCCGAGTACTACATCGGTGGCGTCAATGACATACCACTGACGAGTCTGGTCAGCCGGCTTAGGGGTGTACGTACGCACAGTAATTGCCTTACGTTGATTCGTTTCTGGTCAAACAGTCGCTTGGCTGAAGGCGGTGAGATCCCCCAGTGTCGAGCACTGTCGTGTTGTTCTTGTGCTAGACCAGTACGTCAGGTGAGGACTGAGATGACCGGCCGTCCATATATTGTTCGCACACCCAGCAGACCAGCGACTATGCAACTAAGCCGTCACGCTTGGGCGTGTAGTGTCGAACGTGGACATACACAACTCATAAAAGTTTAGCCGATTAACGGTCAGACGACCAAAACAAAGGTACCTCTTGGTGAGCAACAACACCCAGAGTGTCGTTAATCGAGGCTTTTTAATGAATCTGTCTGCGAAACATCGCGTCTTGCGCGGGTGAGCGCAGCACGCGCGGCAAGTTCGTCATCATCAGGATAATAGACCTCTTCGAGGACTAGTGGGTGAGGATGAGCAAGAATCGACTTTGAATCGCGCACCATCAGCGCCAACCGCTCGGCGAGGAATCCGGGCTTTTCTCTTCCACTGGCAACACGTAGCGCGCCACCAATGAGCGAACGCACCATATTGTGGCAAAACGCGTCGGCCTTTAGATGAACCACAATGTTTCCATCTTCGGCACGGCTAAATACAAATTCTTGCAGTGTACGAATGGTGGTGGCTCGGGGCTTTGGCTTACAGAAAGATAAGAAGTCGTGTCGTCCAAGCACCGATTGGGCTTCGGCATTCAACAGATCAATGTCGATCTCTTCGCGGTACCACATGGTCAACTGACGGCTCAGCGGATCCCAGCGGTGAATGCCATCGGCTATCCGGTATGAGTAGCGCCGGGCCAGAGCTGAGAATCTGGCATCAAAGCCTTCGGCGGCACGGTCGACCTCATGCACCCAGACGGCACCTTGCTGCCGGCCCAATAGGCCATTGATACGTCGCAACAGTGCCGGGCCTGGTTCCAGATCCGAATTACGCGGCAGGCCCAGGTATTCTTCTTCGGTTAAATCGAAGTGCACGACCTGGTGGCGTGCATGCACCCCGGCGTCGGTACGCCCGGCAACAAATACGCGAACGAGACGCCGAATCAGAGTTTCCAATGCTTCTTCAACAAGCTGTTGTACTCCGGTGACGTTTGGTTGACGAGCCCAACCGTTATAGGCGGCACCGTCATAACCCAGCACCATCCGCATGCGGATCAGGGCTGGCTTGTCACTGGTACCCAGAGCGGTAGTTCCGAAGGGATCAATATTGTCAGACTGCAAACTCATGTATTCAATTATGCGCAAGGATCAACGGCAACAACGAATCTGGTGGTTCGCTTCACGGGCAAACCAAGATCAGTCCAGCCCAAGACCGAGTTTCTTATAGGCCTGGACGCCGAAACCGCTTTCTTGATGCGCCTTGAGCAATTGATATGCCCGCTCTTGATTTCCTACAATCCGAGCAACCAGCCGGATTGCTTCGGCTAGGTCGATGCTTCCCACCATTTGAGCTTCAGCGATCACAGGAAAGCGCTCAAGTATCTCGGGATGCCTGACTTGATTAGGTGCTTCTTCTTCAGCTCGGCTTTGGATGGAACCTAGTACCAGCGTCAATGCAGTTCGCGCCTGCCCCGCAATCTGGTTGTAGGACAACGAAGCTTCAAACGCCATATCTTTCCGATAATGCACGCTGAGCGTGATAGAAGTTAGCAGCTCTCGCAGACTTGAGATCTCTTCTTCCAACTTTTCAATGCGGGCTTCGCTCATAGTTGGTTTCCTTAGAGATGGTAGTCAAAATTACAACGATTTCACCATACGCCAACGCTAGCAAAAACACTTCTTTCAGCGTTTATCAAACACAGTAGTCGTTCCACGTTCACGTAATAAGGCTAACGACTCTCTATAATTGACAGCGCAGACTCTTCACAGCTGTTTCGTTTTGAGTCTAACGATCATCAATCGCTACTGTTCGGAGCACCCATGAACTTCAACCGCATCGCCGCCATGACTCTTTCAGCCCTGATAACCACCGTCGGCTTGAGCGGCTGCTCAGAAAAGTCACTTTCAAATGAAGAAGCATGCCAAGAGATCATCAACCAGGCCAAAGAGCAGAAACTCGATATGAATTCATCGGCGAGCTTAGGCGCCATGGTGAACCAGGGCCAGAAGGTCTCATCAATATTTCATGATGTGGCTCAGAAAGCCGAACCAGAGCTCGCAACCGAGCTCACTGCCTTCGCAGAGGATACCGACGCGTTGCTCGCCGTCATCACCGATGACTCGCTGGACATGCAGCAGATGCGCACGAAGATGTCATTGCTAGACACCCAAGAAACTCGTGCGCGATCGGAAAACATGGGTAAGTTGTGCCCCGGGCTTGAAAACCTATGAGGCATTCGGCCTCTGCTCGACGCAGCTTTGTTAAACAGAAATCCCCGAACTCTTCCGCGAGGAAGTGTCCGGGGATTTCTTATCACCGAGTTACCGGCGAAGATTTATAAGCTAAAGCTTACGCCTCTTCGGTGGTTGGCTCAGCAGCGGTCTCGGTAGCCTTGGTGGCTTCCTTGACTACGGCCTGCTTTGGCGAAACCGGTTCCATAACCAGTTCGATAACTGCCATAGGAGCGTTGTCGCCCTTGCGGTTACCGATCTTGGTGATGCGGGTGTAGCCACCCTGGCGGTCAGCCATTGCTGGTGCGATGTTCGCGAATAGTTCGTGAACGATCGACTTGTTGGTGCGCGAGCGCGATGCGATCACGGCCTGGACGCGACGACGCGATGCCAGATCCCCACGCTTAGCGAAGGTGATCAGGCGTTCTGCGTGTGGACGCAGACGCTTGGCGCGGGTCAGGGTGGTGGTGATCTTCTTGTTCTCGAAGAGCTGTGCTGACATGTTAGCGAAGATCAATCGCTCATGTGCTGCACTGCCGCCGAGACGCGGACCCTTAGTAGGGGTAGGCATGGTAATTCTCCTAGATGAATGACCGAGCCTGTCGGTTTATACCGGCAGATCGGGTGAAGTAGTGTGTCGCGAGACTAAAGTCTTTACAGACCGTCGTCGAAGACGTCGTCGCCATCTTCCATGGCGCTACGAGCGGCAAGGTCGAAGCCTGGAGGGGAATCCTTCAGAGCTAGACCTAGTTCAACCAGCTTGGCCTTGACTTCGTCAATGGACTTCGCACCGAAGTTACGGATGTCCATCAAGTCTGCCTCGGAGCGAGTTACGAGTTCGCCCACAGAGTGGATGCCCTCACGCTTCAAGCAGTTGTACGAGCGAACGGTCAGTTCCAGATCCTCGATCGGCAACGCCATGTCGGCAGCCAAAGCTGCGTCGGTTGGCGATGGGCCGATTTCGATACCTTCTGCTGCGGTGTTCAGTTCGCGGAACAAACCGAACAGCTCAACCAGAGTGGTACCTGCGGATGCAACAGCATCGCGCGGGGTGATCGATGACTTGGCCTCAACGTCTACGATCAAACGATCGAAGTCGGTGCGCTGCTCAACACGGGTAGCTTCCACACGGAAAGTTACCTTCAGAACTGGCGAGTAGATCGAATCAACTGGGATTCGACCGATCTCTGCGTCAACGTTCTTGTTCTGAGCTGCTGACACATAGCCACGGCCACGCTCAATGGTCAGTTCCATGTCGAACTTGCCATTGGCATTCAAGGTAGCGATATGCAGGTCAGGGTTGTGGAACTCTACACCCGCTGGTGGGGTGATATCCGCTGCGGTAACGACGCCTGGGCCCTGCTTGCGCAGGTAGGCGACGACCGGCTCGTCGTGCTCGGAAGAGACCGACAGGTTCTTGATGTTAAGAACCAATTCGGTGACGTCTTCCTTGACGCCGGCTACGGTAGAGAACTCGTGCAGTACTCCGTCGATTCGAACACTGGTGACAGCTGCACCAGGGATCGAGGACAACAGGGTACGACGTAGTGAGTTACCTAGGGTGTAACCAAAGCCTGGCTCCAACGGTTCAATGACGAACCGGGAGCGATTCTCGGAAACTACTTCTTCGGTCAGGGTTGGGCGCTGCGTAATGAGCACTTACATTTCCTTTCAGCGAGCGTCCGCTATATGACGCCTCACGGGGGTGGAAACGACGGTAGCCAGTTGGCCGTTCGTCTGTTGCAGGCAAGAGAGTCCAAGAACGTCACCGACCCATTCTCTCGAATGGCTCGGTGACTTCTTCAGGCTCAGCCTAGCGAATCAATTAGACGCGGCGACGCTTTGATGGGCGGCAACCGTTGTGAGCACTTGGGGAAACATCCGAGATGGATCCAACCTCAAGGCCAGCAGCCTGCAGCGAGCGGATCGCGGTTTCGCGTCCCGAGCCCGGGCCCTTGACGAAAACGTCAACCTTGCGCATGCCGTGCTCCTGCGCGCGCTTAGCGGCAGATTCAGCAGCCATCTGAGCGGCGTATGGGGTCGACTTGCGTGAACCCTTCATGCCTACCTCGCCGGCCGAAGCCCACGAGATCACAGCGCCAGTCGGATCGGTGATCGATACGATGGTGTTGTTGAAGGTGCTCTTGATGTGCGCCTGTCCCATCGCGATATTCTTTTTGTCCTTGCGACGCGGCTTACGTACCGCTCCACGAGTCTTAGGGGGCATTTCTTCTCCTACGAAAAAAGTATTTGAACTAGATCGCTAAGATTTAGCGAGTCTTCTTCTTACCTGCGACGGTACGCTTCGGTCCCTTACGGGTGCGTGCGTTCGTCTTGGTGCGCTGACCGTGGACCGGCAGGCCCTTACGGTGACGAATACCTTCGTAGGATCCGATCTCGACCTTACGGCGGATGTCAGCCTGAACCTCACGGCGCAGGTCACCTTCTACCTTGTAAGTGCCTTCGACGAAGTCACGCAACTGAACGAGTTCAGCGTCGCTGAGATCCTTCACGCGAGTGTCCGGGCTAATGCCGGTCGCTGCGAGGGTCTCTTCTGCACGGGTCTTGCCCACGCCGTAGATGTAAGTCAGCGCGATAATTACGCGCTTCTCGCGTGGAATATCCACGCCTGCTAAACGAGCCAAGTGGCTACCTTTCAACCAACGGAGGTCTGGAACAGTACCACCCAGGATGATTTCTCCTGGCCCCGGCCTCCGAACCCGGGGGTATGCATCGATTTCTCGATACGGTACTGCCTATATGACTACGCGTGGGAAATTCCGAAGAACGGAATTAGCCCTGACGCTGCTTGTGGCGTGGATTTTCGCAGATCACCATGACCACGCCATTACGACGGATCACCTTGCACTTATCGCAGATCGGCTTCACGCTAGGGTTAACCTTCAAGGCTTTGTCCTTTGGCGGTTGCAGTTATTGTGTGGAGCAGTAAACAAACAGCTTGTCCCAAGAACATTAGTCAGACGGACGTTAGCAACGATCTCTCGTCAACGTCCGTCAAAAATGTCTATGGACTGCAGATTTACTTGTAGCGGTAAACGATACGGCCTCTGTTGAGGTCGTATGGGCTCATTTCAACCTGCACACGATCCTCTGGGAGGATACGAATGTAGTGCTGACGCATCTTACCCGAGATAGTTGCAAGTACTACGTGACCGTTTGGCAGCTCTACGCGAAACATCGCGTTCGGCAGCGCTTCGGACACAGAGCCCTCTACCTGGATGACGCCTTCCTTCTTGCCCATTTTCCCCGCTAACTTTTGTTGCCAATGATTTTCCATTAACAAGTAATTGGTTCTGATTGTTTCAACTTCGCCAAAGCTCCTGAGAGTTTTAGGCGCATTAAATAGACAACCAAAAATTAAGAATACGCCATCAGCAGAGCCAAGGACAAATCCAAGGGCGCACTAAAAATGTTAGTTCCGGCACCTCGTGGGTACCGGAACTACGAATTACGCTGTGATGGGCGATGGAGTGACGCCAAATGGTGCCAGTCCGGCCGCTCCCCCATCATGGGCACTGAGTACCCAAATGCCACCCAGGTGGATCGCCACGGTGTGCTCCCACTGCGAAGCGTTGGCCTTATCGTCGGTGACGACGGTCCAATCATCTTCCAGCACCGAGGTGCCGATCTGGCCGCGAACCAGCATCGGTTCAATAGCCAAAGCCATGCCCGGCTTGATGCGTGGGCCGCGGTGGCCGGTGTTGTAGTTCAGTACATCCGGAGCCATATGCATGGCCGAACCGATACCGTGGCCGCAGTAGTCTTCCAGGATTCCCAGTGGGGCACCTGGCTGAGCGGTGACAAAGTCATCGATGGCTTCGCCGATCTGACCGATGAAGCGCGCCTTGGAGAACGCGGCAATGCCGGCCCACATGGCCTGCTCGGTGATCTCGCTTAAACGCTGGTCGGCAGGATCCACGTTGCCAATCAATACCGTGCGAGCCGAGTCCGAGTGCCAGCCGTCGATAATCGCGCCGCCGTCAATCTTGAGCACGTCGCCATCTTTGAGTTCATAGTCGCTCGGGAAACCGTGGACAACCTCGTGGTTGACCGAGGCGCAGATGGAAGCCGGGAAGCCGTGGTAACCCAAGAAGTTGCTGGTCGCTCCGTGGCGTTCCAGAACCTTCGCGAAGATCGCGTCAATCGACTTGGTGGTGACACCCGGACGGGCGGCAGCACTGGCTTCATCAAGTGCTTCGGCGAGAACCAGACCGGCTTCGCGCATTTTTAGTATCTGCGAATTGGTTTTGTACTCAATTCGCGGCTGACCTAGAGCCAAGGTAATGCTCCTTAATTCTTATCTTTATACCCCGCAGTGCGGGTTGCTTAGTTCGCTGAAACTACATAGGGACCGGGCCACGGCCTGCACAGGCTGGTTGTGGCACGGTCCCTATGTGTGAACTGGTATTTGCTAGGCGCTGACGTTCAAGGCTGCGAGCACGCGCTCGGTGACCTCGTCAATGGCACCGAGGCCATCTACCTTGCGGACAATGCCACGCTCTTCATAACGTTCAACCACGATGCGGGTCTCTTCGTTGTACAGGCTCAGGCGGTGACGGATGACCTCTTCGGTATCATCTGCACGGCCTTCGATTTCTGCACGCTTGAGCAGACGAGCTACGAGCTCATCATCATCTGCGGTGAGCTGCAAGACTGCATCCAACTCAACGTTCTGAGCTTTGAGCATTGCATCCAAAGCATCAACCTGTGCGCTGGTGCGTGGGTAGCCATCAAGCAAGAAGCCGTTAGCTACGTCTTCTTGTGCCAGACGATCTTCAACCATGTTGTTGGTGACCGAGTCTGGGACGAAGTTGCCGGCGTCAATGTACTTCTTGGCTTCGACACCCAGTGGGGTGCCGCCCTTGACGTTGGCGCGGAAGATGTCACCGGTGGAGATCGCGACGATCTCCAAACGCTCGGAGATCTTCACTGCCTGGGTGCCTTTGCCGGCACCTGGCGGACCAATAATTAGCAGTCGACTCATCGCAGTAGCCCTTCGTAGTTTCGTTGCTGCATTTGAGCATTGATTTGCTTGACGGTTTCCAGACCCACACCAACCATGATGAGGATCGAGGTGCCGCCAAATGGGAAGTTCTGGTCTGCGTTGAACAGCACGAATGCGATCAGCGGGATCAACGCAACGAACGCCAGATACAAGGCGCCCGCAAAAGTGATTCGTGAAATCACGAATTGCAGGTAATCTGCGGTTGGCTTACCGGCACGAATGCCTGGGATGAAACCACCGTACTTCTTCATATTGTCCGAGACCTCAACTGGATTGAAGGTAATCGCGACATAGAAGTAGGTGAAGCCAATGATAAACAGCGTGTAAACAAGCATGTACCACGGCGAGGAGGACGCCGAGTGGGTCTGCAACCACATCGCCCATTCTGGCAGTGTGCCGTCATCGTTCTGATTGAACGAGACGATCATCTGCGGCAACGCAAGAATCGAGCTGGCGAAGATCACTGGGATCACGTTCGCCATGTTGACCTTCAGCGGGATGTAGGTCGAGGTTCCACCCACGGTACGACGCCCGATGGTGCGCTTGGCGTACTGCACCGGAACGCGGCGCTGAGACTGCTCCACGAACACCACAAGTGCAATCACCAACAAGCCCACGGCGATAACACCAAGGAAGGTGCCCCAACCCTGCGACTGCTGAATAGCACCCATGGCGGATGGGAAGCCCGAAGCGATCGAGATGAAGATCAGGATGGACATGCCGTTGCCGATACCGCGCTCGGTGATCATTTCGCCCATCCACATGATCAGGCCGGTGCCTGCGGTCAGTGCGAAGATCATCAGCAAGATCACGATGATGGAATCATCTGGGATCAGCGGAAGTGTACAGCTCGGGAAAAGTCCGCCGGTACGCGCCAAGGTGATCAACGTGGTGCCCTGAAGGAGGGCCAACGCGATGGTCAGGTAGCGGGTGTACTGGGTCAGTTTGCCTTGGCCTGCTTGGCCTTCTTTATGCAGCTCTTCGAAGTGCGGGATCACCACACGCAATAGTTGCACAATGATGGCGGCCGTAATGTACGGCATGATACCCATGGCAAAGATCGATACCTGCAACAGGGCGCCGCCGCTGAAGAGGTTAACGAACTGATAAAGACCACCGGTGGTTGAACCCATCGCCAGACACTGCTGAACGTTGCTGTAATCGACACCCGGGGCCGGAATGAAAACGCCGACTCGATAGATCGCAATGATCCCGAGGGTGAAAAGCAATTTGTTGCGCAGGTCAGGCGTCCGAAAAACTCGGGCTATGGCGCTGAACAAGCGTCCTCCTGAAGTATGTGCCTGAGTCTCGATAAAGACTCTTGCTATGACCTAATGATTCTAGCCGTCTAATGTACTATCGTGCCAAATACGCCACACAGTCAGCAGCCGTTTTTTAGCGTTATTGGCATAAAATCGGCGTGTTACGTGGATTTACTTCGCGTCATAGTTCGCATGATGAAAGATAAGAAAATCCCCGGTGAGCTTGTCTAAACAAGCTCACCGGGGATTTAGCTTAAGCTCAAACCCTGATTTAGAGGGTTTCTGCCTGGCCGCCAGCAGCAGCGATCTTCTCGGTTGCGGAAGTCGAGTAGGCGTTAACCTTCACGTCAACCTTGACCGTTAGGTCGCCGGTGCCAAGCACCTTGACTGGCTGGTTCTTGCGAACTGCGCCCTTAGCAACAAGTGCCTCGACGGTGACTTCGCCACCCTCTGGGAACAATTCCGAGATCTTGTCCAGGTTTACAACCTGGTACTCGACGCGGAATGGGTTCTTGAAGCCTCGCAGCTTTGGCAGACGCATGTGCAGCGGAAGCTGTCCACCTGCGAAGCCTGCCTTGACCTGGTAACGAGCCTTCGTGCCCTTCATACCACGGCCTGCAGTCTTACCCTTGGATGCCTCGCCACGACCAACACGGGTCTTAGCTTTCTTGGCACCTTCAGCGGGACGCAGGTGGTGGATCTTAAGTGCGGATTCTTTTATAGCCATCTTTACTTAGCCTCCTCAACCTTCAACAGGTGCGGGACCTTGTTGACCATACCTACGGTCACAGGGTCAGCGGTGCGGACAACGGTGTGTCCGATACGCTTCAGACCCAGCGAGCGAACGATATCGCGCTGAACCTGGCTACCACCAATGATGGACTTGATCTGGGTGATTTCCAGAGTGACGTCGCTTGGAACAATGTTCTTAGCCATTGATTAAGCACCAGCCTTCTGGGTCTGGATGTGACGCAACATAGCTGCTGGAGCAACTTCGTCCAGTGGAAGACCACGGCGAGCTGCAACTGCTGCAGGCTCTTCGAGACCCTTCAGCGCGGCAATGGTGCCCTTCACGATGTTGATCTGGTTGCTTGAACCCATCGACTTCGAAAGGATGTCCTGGATACCAGCACATTCCAACACGGCACGCACCGGACCGCCGGCGATAACGCCGGTACCCGGGGATGCTGGACGGAGCAAGACGACGCCAGCGGCGGCCTCACCCTTGACCAGGTGTGGGATGGTTCCGCCAACGCGTGGAACGCGGAAGAAGGACTTCTTAGCCTCTTCAACGCCCTTGGCGATAGCTGCTGGAACTTCCTTGGCCTTACCGTAGCCAACGCCGACCATTCCGTCGCCGTCGCCTACAACGACAAGTGCGGTGAAGCTAAAGCGACGACCACCCTTGACGACCTTGGATACGCGGTTGATAGCTACAACGCGCTCAAGGAACTTGTCCTTGTCGTCGTTGCGGCTGTCCTTCGAATCGCGGCCACGGCCACGACCCTCGCCACGGCCACGGCCTTCTCCACCACGTCCACGTCCTTCGCCGCGAGCGGCGCCGGTCTTTTCCGTGGCAGGAGCTGCAGCGGTCGAGGCTGCTTCAGTAGCTTCAGACACCTGAGTTTCCTTCTTGTTAGTAGCTTCGCTCACAGTGCCAGCCCACCTTCACGTGCGCCGTCAGCAATAGCTGCCACGCGACCGTGGTAGCGGTTGCCACCGCGGTCGAAGACAACTGCTTCAATCCCAGCAGCCTTGGCGCGCTCTGCAACGAGCTCACCAACGCGCTTGGACTTGGCGGTCTTGTCTGCATCGCTTGCGCGAAGATCTGCTTCCATGGTCGAAGCGCTGGCCAGGGTAAGACCCTGTGAATCGTCCACGATCTGTACGAACATGTGACGAGCCGAGCGGTTGATGACCAGGCGTGGGCGTACCGAGGTACCAACGATGCGCTTGCGCACACGGATGTGGCGACGTCCGCGTGAAGCGGAGCGGCTCTTGCCCTTGATTCCGATAGCCATAATTATTTACCAGCCTTTCCGACCTTGCGGCGGATGATCTCGCCAGCGTAGCGAATGCCCTTGCCCTTGTAAGGCTCGGTCTTACGCAGCTTGCGGATATTGGCGGCAACTTCACCGACGTGCTGCTTATCAATACCAGCGATGGTGATTTTGTTGTTGCCTTCGACGGTAAAGGTAATGCCATCAACGGCGTTTACCTTGACAGGGTGCGAGTAACCCAGAGCAAGCTCCAGGTCTGAGCCCTTGGCAACCACACGGTAACCGGTACCGTGGATTTCAAGCTTCTTTTCGTATCCCTCGGTCACACCGATGATCATGTTGTTGATCAAGGTGCGGTTCAAGCCGTGCAACGAGCGCGATTCGCGGTTGTCGTTCGGGCGGGACACGGTAACGGTGTTCTCATCCTTGGCAACGGTGATAGGTGCCTGAACGGTGTGCGTAAGCTCACCCTTCGGGCCCTTAGCGGTGACCTTCTGGCCATCCACAGTCATCTCAACGTTTGCTGGGACGGTAATCGGAAGACGTCCAATACGTGACATTGTCTGTTGCTCCCTTTCCGTTACCAGACGTAGGCGAGGACTTCCCCACCTACGCCCTTCTTTGCAGCCTGACGGTCAGTAAGCAGACCGGAGGAGGTGGACAGGATTGCGATACCAAGACCACCGAGCACGTGAGGCAAGTTGGTGGACTTTGCGTATACACGCAAGCCTGGCTTGGAGATACGGCGTACGCCAGCGATTGAACGCTCACGCGATGGGCCGAACTTCAGGTTGATGGTCAGCGTCTTGCCGACTTCTGCTGCAACTTCCTCGAACGAGGCAATGTAGCCCTGTTCCTTGAGGATGTTAGCAATGCGTACTTTGAGCTTGCTCGATGGCATCGACACAGTGTCGTGGTATGCCGAGTTAGCGTTACGCAGTCGAGTCAGCATATCTGCGACTGGATCTGTCATAGACATGTGGGCTTCAGCCCTTCCTCGTTACGGTTTCCTTAGCGGACCTGTAACGTAGTGAGATTAGTTGGAGGTCTTGAACGGGAAGCCCAGAGCCTTGAGCAAGGCACGGCCTTCATCGTCAGATTTGGCGGTGGTCACCACAGTGATGTCCATACCGCGCACGCGATCGATCTTGTCCTGATCGATTTCATGGAACATCGACTGTTCGGTCAGACCGAAAGTGTAGTTGCCATTGCCATCGAACTGACGGTCGCTCAGACCGCGGAAGTCGCGGATACGAGGCAGTGCCAGGGTGATCAAACGATCAACGAATTCCCACATGCGATCATTGCGCAAGGTGGTGTGGGTACCAATTGGCATGCCTTCGCGCAGCTTGAACTGTGCGATCGACTTGCGAGCCTTGGTAACCACTGGCTTCTGACCGGTAATTGCGGTCAGATCGCGAACGGCGCCTTCGATAAGCTTCGAATCCTTAGCGGCCTCGCCGACACCCATGTTCACAACAACCTTGGTCAGGGTTGGAACCTGCATTGGGTTGCCGTAGCTGAACTGCTCCTGCAATGCAGGGCGGATGTCTGCGGCGTACTTAGCCTTCAGACGTGGCTGGATCTTGGTGGCTGTCTCAGTCATTACAGATCCTTTCCGGAAGCCTTGGCGTAACGGACGCGCACAGTCTTGGACACACCGTTCTTTTCGACAGTTTCCTCACGGAAACCAACGCGGGTTGGCTTCTTGGTTTCTGGGTCAACCACTGCCACGTTAGAAACGTGAACTGGTGCCTCAACAACCTCGATGCCACCGGAGGTGGTTCCGTTTTCGGACTGGCCGGCCTTGGTGTGCTTGGTGACGCGGTTAACGCCTTCAACAAGTACGCGCGAAGTGGCGGTGATGACAGTCAGGACCTTGCCCTGCTTGCCACGTTCCTTGCCCGAGATGATCTGAACCAGATCACCCTTCTTAATCTTTGCACCCATGCTTACAGCACCTCCGGAGCCAGGGAAACGATCTTCATGAACTTCTTGTCACGAAGCTCGCGGCCCACTGGGCCGAAGATACGAGTTCCACGAGGATCTGCGGCGTCACCCTTGAGGATCACTGCAGCGTTCTCGTCGAACTTGATGTAGGAACCGTCTGCACGACGGATTTCCTTCTTGGTGCGAACGATGACAGCCTTGACGACGTCACCCTTCTTTACGTTGCCGCCTGGGATTGCATCCTTGACGGTGGCGACAATAGTGTCACCAATGCTTGCGTAGCGACGCTTGGAGCCACCGAGCACGTTGATGGTAAGGATTTCCTTAGCACCAGTGTTATCGGCAACCTTAAGTCGCGACTCTTTCTGAATCACTGCTTACTCCTGTCGTCTCGCTGGTTCTCATAAATGAGCCTTGCGGAACGGATATGGTCTCCACGATACGTATCGCTTACCCCCACCGACGCGGGCGCACCGAATGCTGATCCCAATTGTTGGCAGGGCCGAGGCGTAAAATACCGAGGCTGTACTGCGCGGCAAGACGGTGTCAGGCCGCACTGCACTACACCGAAGGTGGATAGTCCCCGAATGAAGCGCGCACAGGTTTTCAAGTCTAGCCTAGATTGGCATCATTTAGAAATGGTGTGGTAGGGCGTAACTGAGCGTCGTTGGTCACACCAACCCGGGATCTACCGCGTAATTTCGGGGATTAGAACCGCGCGGTCGCATGCACCGCAAGATGATCCGAACCGGAGACCGGCGTCGCACCCGCTTGAGAGAACGTCACGGCCTGTCCGATAATGTGATCTATCTCTATGACCGGGAACGGGAGCATTGTCTGGGGCCACGTTGATTGAGGAAGCAAGCCACTTGCCTCGGTGAAGCCCGCAACTGCATCTCGGTACAGTCGGTGTCCAGTAGTTGAGTTGAAATCACCGGCAAGAATCATTGGGGATTGCGGATGCTCGTGAACCCACGTATCCATTGCCGACAAGCCTTTGCGCCATTGCTTTGCATCGTTCAGTGGCGGGTAGACGTGCACCCCGGCAACCAGTACACGTTGCTGGGCCACCTCGATCTCAACGGTTGGCATGGCAAACCATCCGGTGTCTTGCTCACTGAGCCCCGAATCAATCTCGGTCATCGGGTTCTTGGAGAAGATCACGGTGTCACGCACTCCCCCGGCTGGCGCCGGCGCCGTCCTGAAGTCCAGGCCATCTAACGCACCAAGAGAAGTTAAGTCCTGATGTAGTCTCTCGTTGGTTTCCACCAAGATCAAAAGGTCAGGTTGTTCCTCTTTGATCAGCGCGGCCAGTTCATTGCTGCTTGCTTCGGCGCGGTAAGCGTTGAAGCTCAGCACGCGTAACTCACCCGTCGTTTCGCTTTGCCCAGTTGGCGCGAAGTGCACCTGCGGAATAAGGCCAATGATCAAGAGAACCCCAATTGCTATCGCGGTCCTGCGTTTCCTCTTCAACAGAGTGAAAATCATAGCCCCGAGCGGGACGAGTAACAACCAACTGGCAAAGGCTTGAACCTTAGGAACGATTCCTCCGGCCAACCAAGGCACATACGGCAGGGCGGCGATGAGCGCTGAGATGACGATCAGCAGAATCGAGAAAGTGTGCTTCTGTTGTTGCTGACCGTCTATTCTCATATGTCGACTTTATCGGTTCAACATCGGCTAACGCTGTTGTTCTGCAGCCCACCGCGCAACGCGTTGCCTGCTCTCATCCTCGGAAAGGTCTATCACTCTGCTCAAAAGTGACCAGCGCACCCCGAAAGGATCAATAATTGACGCGAATCGGTCCCCGGAAACGAAGGTGGCTGCTGGCTCTCGTACAGTGGCACCGGCTGCTTGCGCCCGAGCTACGAGTTCATCAACGTTCGAGCAATACAGCGCCATGGAGTAACAGGCGCTCGGCGGCTCGGGTGGCGCCACCAGACCGTAATCGGGGCTCGGCTCCCCCAGCTGAAGTTTTCCATTGCCAAAATCTAGATCCGCGTGCACCATCACGCCGCCAATCTCGGTACAGTCCACAAACCGAGCACCGAAAACGTCTCGATAAAACTCGACTGCATTCGCCGCGTTCTTGATAGCCAAGAAAGGTGTCAAAGATGTCGAACCGCGAGGGATCCCGTCGGCCGTGTATGTACCGGTGACCCCGATGGTATTTTCTTCTTGATTTTCCATATCTTCACTCTACGAAGCTGTGGCACCCTTGGACTTGTAGATTCACGCCAACTTTGAAAGGTCGTCATCGGTGGACAGCACGGACGATCGTCGAGGCGTTTTGTATCCTGCTAAATTGCCAGAGTTCCAACGCATCCTCGCTCCCCAGCATTTGCGCGACCGGGTCGGTTGGTTTTGGATGGCCCGCTGGAATATTGCCCCGGGCCGGACCTCACGCCAAGAGTTACTTGCCTTCCCCTGCATAAACCTCGTCATCCAACCGACGGGGGTCACTCTTGCCGGAGTTTCCACCGGGGCATCTCATCGAGATTTAACCGGTAGCGGATGGGTGCTGGCCGCGTTGCTGTTACCTTCCTCCGCCCGGAGCTTCGGTTTTGAACCACGCTCTGTCTTAGGCCGTGAAGTAACGCTTGCAGCGGAAGGGTTATTAGAACCGGTACGCCAATTGATGGACGCGCCCGCTCCGCAGGAACAACTAAACTCAGCTGTTGACTTGCTCGCTGGATGGATTGAGCAAAAGGTGACGTGCACAGACCAACATGGGTTGATCGCCAATAAAATGTTGTCCTTGGTCGCAGAGAGACGGGAGATCGTCAACGTGATTCAGCTGGCCGACGCACTTGGTTTGTCGGTACGCAGCCTGCAGCGGCTCTGCGCTGAGTATGTCGGGCTTAGCCCGCTGACCGTTATCCGCAGATACCGGTTGCAAGAGGCAGCCCAGCGACTGCGTGAAAACCCAGAAATATCCATCACGCAGATCGCGGCAGAGCTCGAATATGCGGATCATGCGCACCTGACTAAAGATTTTCGGCAAGTACTCGGATTCACTCCCAGCGCCTATCGAGCGGGATCTTTGGACTAGAAACCGATGACATCACCGGACCAATAGAAATATGCCGCGACCGCGCTGATTTCGATCAAGGCTGAAACGAGGCTCGCCGTGGCAACTGGTGGATTTGGTGAAGCCAAATTGATGGCGACGGTTCCATAAGCCTGCGATATATCGACACCGTCAACTTGCAGAAGATTCCGCGAAATCACCTTGCTCAAATCAACCCCGGCAGCGTTCAGAGCTACTTGTGCTCGTCGCAGCGCGCTGACTTTGGCCTGCCATTGCTTCCTTGGAAGCTATCGGGAAGCTCAAGCGAACGCCTACGGTGAAGGTCCGGAAGATTTGGGCCGCTGCTTCCATCATGGAAGCCCTAGATAACTTTGCCTTGCGGGCCGGGCAGCGGGTACGTGGAAGATTTACGCCAGGGAACGTTCAGTGCCAGGACAACTCGTATTTTGCTTTCCCCTGCCGAAAAATTCACACTTCCGGACATAGAAAAACGCCCCGAACTCTTCTTGCGAAGTGTTCGGGGCGTTTTCAGATAATCACGTAATCCGTGAAATCACTAAGAAAGCTTACTTAGCCTTCTCAACGATCTCAACGAGACGCCAGTTCTTGTCTGCTGACAATGGGCGAGTCTCTGCGATTACAACCAAGTCGCCAATGCCGGCTTCGTTGTTCTCGTCGTGAGCCTTCACGTTCTTGTTGCGACGCATGACCTTGCCGTAAAGGGCGTGCTTAACACGGTCCTCAACGTCAACGACGATGGTCTTCTGCATTTTGTCGGAAACCACGTAACCACGGAGGGTCTTGCGGTCGTTGCGCTCTACAGCTGCATCCACGACGTTATCCTTCTCGCTCATTACTTGGTTTCCTTGCCCTTCTTGGTCTCTTCAACCGGGACAACGACTTCCTGACGAAGACCCAGTTCACGCTCACGCATTACAGTGTAAATGCGTGCGATATCGCGCTTAATGGACTTCAAGTTGCCGTGAGTCTCTAGCTGGCCGGTAGCCGACTGGAAACGCAGGTTGAACAGTTCTGCCTTGGCCTTCTTCAATTCCTCGTTCAAACGAGCATTATCGAAGCCGTCCAGGGACTCGACGCTTAGATCCTTAGAACCAATAGCCATCCCTATTCACCACCCTCACGACGCACGATACGTGCCTTCAATGGCAGCTTGTGGATTGCTAGGCGCAATGCCTCTTTAGCTACCTCTTCGGAGACGCCATCAAGTTCAAACAAGATGCGTCCTGGCTTTACGTTGGCAACCCACCACTCCGGTGAACCCTTACCGGAACCCATGCGGGTTTCGGCTGGCTTCTTGGTTAGTGGACGGTCTGGGTAAATATTGATCCAGACCTTACCGCCACGCTTGATGTGACGGGTCATCGCGATACGAGCTGCCTCGATCTGACGGTTGGTCACGTAAGCAGGAGTAAGAGCCTGAATGCCGTATTCACCGAATGAAACAGTGGTTCCGCCCTTGGCAGCGCCGGAGCGCTTTGGGTGGTGCTGCTTACGGAACTTTACTCGACGTGGGATAAGCATTTAAGCCTGTCCTCCTTCCGCAGCCGGAGCTGCAGCGCCCTTGCTACGTTCTGGACGTCGACGACGCTCGCCACCACGTGGACGATCGTTGCCAGCGCCACCACGGCCACCGCGTGCCGGAGCGGCAGCGGCCTGCTGTGCAGCAAGTTCCTTGGCGGTTACGTCACCCTTGTAGATCCAAACCTTTACGCCGATACGGCCGAAGGTGGTCTTGGCTTCGAACTTACCAAAGTCGATGTTCGCACGCAGGGTGTGCAGTGGCACACGACCTTCGCGGTAGAACTCCTTGCGGGACATTTCTGCACCGCCAAGTCGACCCGAGCACTGAACGCGGATGCCCTTGGCACCAGCGCGCATTGCCGACTGCATTGCCTTCTTCATCGCGCGGCGGAAAGCCACACGTGAAGCAAGCTGCTCGGCGATGCCCTGGGCGACCAACTGGGCCTCCATGTCAGGGTTCTTGACCTCGAGGATGTTCAGCTGAACCTGCTTAGCTGTCATCTTCTCCAGTGCGCCACGGATGCGATCTGCTTCGGCGCCGCGGCGACCGATAACGATGCCCGGACGTGCGGTGTGGATATCCACACGAACACGGTCACGAGTACGCTCGATCTCTACGCGGGCAATGCCTGCACGATCCATTCCGGTAGACAGCAATGCGCGGATTTTTACGTCTTCTTTTACGTAATCTGCGTAGCGCTGTCCTGGCTTGCTGCTATCGGCGAACCAGTGCGAAACGTGGTCAGTGGTGATGCCGAGACGGAAACCGTTCGGGTTTACCTTCTGTCCCATTTAGTTCTCCCCACCCTTCTCCGGGGTTGAAACAACCACGGTGACGTGGCTGGTGCGCTTCTTGATCTGGAATGCGCGACCCTGAGCTCGCGGCTGGAACCGCTTCATGGTCGGTCCCTCGTCAACAAACGCTTCGCTGATGATCAGCTCGTCCTCATTGAATGCTTCACCTGCGCGGTCCGCGGCGGCACGGGCGTTAGCCACTGCCGATGCGACAACCTTGTACACTGGCTCCGAAGCTGCCTGTGGGGCAAACTTCAAGATAGCCAGCGCTTCGTTCGTCTGTAGACCACGAACAAGGTTGACGACGCGCCGGGCCTTCATAGGCGTCACGCGAATATGGCGCGCAATTGCCTTGGCTTCCATTGCTTTCCTTCTCTCGTCTTTCGAAGAAGTGCTAAGCATCTCTAGATCCCTTGCGGGACCTAGCGACGCTTGCCCTTCTTGTCGTCCTTCACGTGGCCACGGAACGTGCGGGTCAATGCAAACTCTCCGAGCTTGTGACCGACCATTGATTCGGTAACAAACACAGGAATGTGCTTACGACCGTCGTGCACGGCGATGGTGTGTCCCAGCATGTCCGGGATGATCATCGAACGGCGGGACCACGTCTTGATGACGTTCTTGGTGCCCTTTTCGTTCTCAGCTTCGACCTTGAGGAAGAGGTGCTGATCGACGAAGGGGCCTTTCTTCAGGCTGCGTGGCATGTTTCCAGGCTCCTATCGCTTGTTCTTGCCGGTCTTGCGACGACGCACAATGAGCTTGTCGCTTTCCTTATTTGGACGACGAGTACGACCCTCGCGCTTACCGTTCGGGTTGACTGGGTGACGTCCACCGGACGTCTTACCCTCGCCACCACCGTGCGGGTGATCAATTGGGTTCATGGCAACGCCACGCACGGTTGGGCGAACGCCCTTCCAGCGCATACGGCCAGCCTTACCCCAGTTGATGTTGATCTGCTCAGCGTTACCAACTTCGCCGATGGTTGCGCGGCAGCGCACATCAACGTTGCGGATTTCGCCGGATGGCAGACGCAACTGCGCGAAGCGGCCTTCACGAGCTACAAGCTGGATCGATGAGCCAGCGGAGCGAGCCATTTTGGCGCCACCGCCTGGGCGCAACTCGACAGCGTGGATAACTGAACCAACAGGGATGTTACGAAGCGGCAGGTTGTTACCTGGCTTGATATCCGCTGCTGGGCCGGCCTCGACCTTGTCGCCCTGCTTGAGGTTGTTCGGTGCCACGATGTAGCGCTTGGTTCCATCAATGTAGTGGAGCAAAGCGATACGTGCGGTGCGGTTCGGATCGTACTCGATGTGAGCAACGGTTGCCGGAACGCCATCTTTGTCATGACGACGGAAGTCGATGACGCGGTAGGCACGCTTGTGTCCGCCACCCTTGTGTCGGGTGGTGATCTTACCGGAGTTGTTACGGCCGCCAGTCTTGGTGAGTGGACGAACCAGTGACTTTTCCGGAGTCGATCGGGTGATTTCTGCGAAGTCAGCTACCGACGAGCCGCGAAGGCCCGGGGTAGTTGGCTTGTACTTACGAATTCCCATTATTTATATTCCTCGTTAAAGTGGTCTCCGCTTAGGAAAGCGGACCGCCGAAGATGTCAATCGATCCTTCTTTCAAAGTGATGATTGCACGCTTGGTATCCTTGCGTGCACCCCACCCGAATTTGGTGCGCTTGCGCTTACCGGTTCGATTCATGGTGTTTACGGACTCAACCTTGACGTTGAAGATAGCTTCAACGGCATTCTTGATTTCCGCTTTGTTTGAACGTGGGTCAACCAAGAAGGTGTACTGACCTTCATCGATTAGGCCGTAGCTCTTTTCCGAAACGACTGGTGCGATGACCACGTCGTGCGGAGCCTTTGAGAAGATGCTCATTACTTGGCTTCCTCCTTCTGGACCAGTGCTTCGAAGGCAGCCTTGGTGAAGACTACGTCATCCGAAACCAGAACATCGTAGGTGTTCAACTGGTCGACGTATAGAACGTGCACAGAATCAAGGTTGCGTACCGAAAGGGCAGCAACATCGTTTGCGCGATCAATGACGACGAGCAGGTTCTTACGTTCGGTCAACGAACGCAAGGTAGCCAGAGCTTCCTTGGTCGATGGCGTTTCGCCAGAAACCAGGTTCTCGATCACGTGAACACGATCGAAGCGTGCACGATCAGACAAAGCGCCGCGCAGTGCAGCAGCCTTCATCTTCTTCGGGGTACGCTGCGAGTAGTCGCGTGGGGTTGGACCGTGGACAATGCCACCGCCGGTCATGTGTGGAGCACGGATCGAACCCTGACGGGCGCGGCCGGTACCCTTCTGCTTGAACGGCTTACGACCGGCGCCGGAAACTTCCGAGCGGTCCTTGGTCTTGTGGGTACCCTGACGGGCAGCAGCCAACTGTGCAACAACAACCTGGTGCAACAGTGGGACGTTGGTCTGTACGGCGAAGATGCTCTCTGGCAGTTCGACGTTAAGTGCCTTAGTCATTTACTTATGCTCCCTTCACGGCGGTGCGTACGAGAACGACGCGACCGCGAGCGCCTGGAACGGCACCCTTGATCAGCAGGAGGTTCTTCTCAGCGTCGATGGCGTGAATGGTCAGGTTCTGAGTGGTTACGCGCTCAGCACCCATACGACCAGCCATCTTCTGTCCACGGAAGACGCGACCTGGGGTCGATGCGCCGCCGATGGAACCTGGCTTACGGTGGTTCTTGTGAGCACCGTGGGATGCAGGAGCACCGTGGAATCCGTGGCGCTTCATAACGCCAGCGAAACCCTTACCCTTCGAGGTGCCAACAACATCGACCTTCTGGCCAGCGTTGAACAGCTCTACGGATAGTTCCTGTCCTGCGGTGTACTCTGCGACGTCTTCGGTACGCAGTTCCACCAGGTGACGACGTGGGGTCACGCCGGCAGCTTCAAAGTGACCAGCCAGTGGCTTGGTGACCTTGCGTGGGTCGATCTGGCCGTAGCCGATCTGAACTGCGGTGTAGCCGTCACGTTCTGCATTGACTAGCTTGGTGACAACGTTGCTGTCAGCCTGCACGACGGTGACTGGGATCAGAATGTTGTTTTCATCCCAAACCTGGGTCATGCCGAGCTTCGTGCCCAACAGGCCCTTTACATTGCGGGTTGCGGTCATAGTTTTCTCGCCACCTCCCCTTAAAGCTTGATTTCGATGTTGACATCCGCTGGCAGATCGAGACGCATCAGCGAATCTACGGCCTTCGGGGTCGGATCAACAATGTCGATCAGACGCTTGTGCGTGCGCATTTCGAAGTGCTCACGGCTGTCTTTGTACTTGTGTGGCGAACGGATAACGCAGTACACGTTCTTTTCCGTTGGCAGCGGCACTGGGCCGACTACGGTTGCGCCTGCGCGCGTGACCGTCTCAACGATCTTCCGGGCCGAAACGTCAATGACCTCGTGGTCATACGACTTCAGCCGGATGCGGATTTTCTGTCCCGCCATGGCGTCATGCCTCTTCCTGTTAGCACTATCAAAAATTACTGTGCCTATATACGGGTTCTTGCGAACCGGCACGCCTTACGCTGCGACTGAATCCGGATGAGATCCGGGTTCCTCACCCGCAGGTGGCTCCGACCCCCGCGGTCGGGCGTGTCGTGAAATTTTCAGTCACGACAATTCCGACATAGTTTTCACCTTGTGCGAAGATCTTTTTGTTTGTCACCGTTGTATCGATCCCGAACCCCAGGCATTATCCTGCGTGAGAGTCGATCCCTGTCGAACAAACCAATTCCGATTACCCCTCGCGGGGATCGGGTTGCAATCAAGCAACTTATCTAGTCTGACAGGTCGACCGCCCTCGCGCAAATCTTTTGGACTGATTTGGCGCCGTGATCTTGACCTCACGAGTTCAAATTCTTCTGATCTGGCCGTGAATTTTCATCCTGACCGAACTCAGCGTGGGTTTCGCCTCGCTGCTCATCGGTGCGTGGTTTGCGTTCCACCCGGACCAGCTTCAGCACCGCGGCCACGATCAAGCCAATCCCGGCAAGTACCAGCCAGAGGAAGGCCAGATAACGCAAGAACCACAATACGGCCGCGGTAATGGCAATCGCACCCCACCAGATGTAGCGTTTCCGTCCAAGCTTGAGCCCCAGGACAATCAAGGCGGCAAAGAAGAACAGGCTAAAGACCTGCGCTACTCCATTACCGTCTATCAGGGTACTGATCTGGGTCAGCGAGGCTAAGACCGCGCTCATGATCACATACCGATGGGCAACAGGACCTCGTTTGCCCACGAAGTGCCGCGCAGACAGAATAATCGTAATCATCGTGAAGTAGAGGAAGTAGATACTGGCTACAGGCATCTGGCGTATCTGAACGTAACTGCTGAAGGCCAAGAATGCGCCGAGCACTATCAGCGCGTCAGTCCCCCACAGCTGCCAGCGTGTGGGCAATTCGAAGTACCTGGTCAAGGCGCCGGCGGCAAAGATCAGTACAGCGCCGGCGATAATCCACGCGGTGCGCGGATCGTTATAGTGCACCAGTAAGCCAGCGACCCCCGTGCTGAGAATCGTTGCAGCAAAATAAATACGAGCGGCTTGTCCAGCAGCGGCTTGGGAAGAGCGCACGTCCCGTGGGTAGCGCGGCGCAGGGTCCGCGAACCTGCCATGCAGTAGCGAAGTGACCAGTAACAGAATCGCGGTGAGCAGTAGTTGCCAAGTTAGATCCATCCACGACTGCAGGCTAAAGGTAGTGCCTTCACGCCAGTAGGCAATACCTTGGCCAATGGCAGCGAACAGTGCCACACTGGATCCGGCCGCCAACCAAGCAATCTTTTTGGTATGCACCAAAAGCGCTAGTTGTACCGAGGTAACCAGCAGGACCAACGCGGTCCAGCCCGCACCGGTGGTAACCAAGGTGATGACGAACAGCGCAAAGAGTGTTCCAAAAACTGGGGCAAAGCGCAGCGTTTGTGAATTCCGCAAGGGCCATTGCGTGGCAAGCGCCAGTAGCGCCACGGCGAGCAGCAGGATTTGTGCCACCTGCACAGACCACCAAGGCCCGTGAATCCACCCAGTCGCCTCGAAACTCTGAACACCTTGAATATAGACCAGCCCGCACAGCCCAATTACCGTAGCGAATAACAGGAACTCTGCATGCGTCGTTTGTTTCCTCAGTGCGTAGAATCCCTTCACCGAGTGAATAATCCAAAGGCTGATCCCTAACAGCATGGTGCCACGGTCTTATAGCCCGAAGCCGAAGTCGCCGACGAGCAAGACCAACGGCAGCAGGGCGACAAGACCCACGGTAATCCAACGCATTTCCCGACTCAGTGCACGCTTTGCGCGCATCACCAGGAACAAGCGGACCAGTTGCGGAAGCATCACCGAAACTATCAGCAGCGCAAAGCGTCCGGAGAAGTCGACGTCTAGGTAGTTCGCGAACCACCAAATACTCAGGCTGAAGGTCAGTTGCGCGGCAGCGGCGTAAACCGTTTTCCATTGCGGCGCCTGGACCCTGCGGGCATTGAGTAGATAGAAGCTTAGATTTGCCAGTGCGACAACCGCCACGATGAGCACTAAACTTTGGAAACTAAAGATCAACAGTGCGGCACTGGCTACCAACACCATGATGCGCAGTATTTGCGCATCTCGTTGCTGTCCATGGTTATCCAGACGCCAGCCTGCCAGTATCACATTGACTAGCGCGAGGATGATCCCCAAGGCGAGCCAAGTTCCTACACTCAGCGTCAGGAAGCTCGCTTCCCCAATTGAAGTCACCGTGTTGTGCAGCGACAGGACATAGCTCAGCGTAAGCACCGCGAGCATTACCGAAGCACCAAAATGAATGAGGTGTTCTCGTGTGGGCGGAAGCTGACGTCTGCTACGAAGGGTCGAGATCAACCACAGCGCAAAGAGCGGCAACCATAAACCCACCACCCATGCTAAGTTCAAGGATTCGAACACCGCTGCATCTCGGCCGTAGCCTTGTGCAATGCCCGTTGGTTGCTCAAACCCGGTCAGCAGCTGTTGCAGGGCTCGGCCCACAAAACCACCGAAGACAAGTACGCCAAGCCAGCGGGTCAGATCCAAGACAAGGTGCCATTGACGCTGTGTTTCGTTGCGGAACGCAAGGGTCAGCCCAAGGATAGCTACTGCCAACGCTGGCAGTACTCGCCAAGCAAATAGGTCGCTGGCTACTACGGCTAACACCGCCAGCAGCACGATGGCGACGGCCTCAATTTTTCCGCGATGATGCAGCGCAGACAGCGAGAATACCTGCAGCAACGGAATCAGTAGCACGGCATAGCCCCACGGCACCACTGGTCCGGTAACCTGCGCCAACGCCACCAGCAGTGAGCCGGCGACCAGCACCCACAGTGCAATGCGTTCGGTTCGCCACCAGCTGGCGGGGACCGAGAAGAGCTGGCGGTAGCCTCGGGCGAAGTATGTGACGGCTAAGGCTTGTCCGGCCCAGAGCGCAGCGCTGATGGCCCAGGTAGTTTGTGCTTCCAACGCTAAGTAATTGCCGGTAGCAAAAATCAGCAGCATGAAGGTCACTCGTGCCGCGTAGAGCCGGTAGAACCGGAACTGCTTTATGAGCCGAATCGTGAGTAGCAGGTGAGCGGTCACCAGGAAGAAGACCCAGAGCAGATCGCGTGGGTTCAACGAGGTATACATGACCAGTGCTAAGCCGAGCACTAGCAACGGCAGAAGTTGCCCGGTGGCAAAAACTGCCGAATAGAACAGTGAGGAGCGAACCTTTTCGCTGCGTACGGCCAGCACGAGTAAAACCACCGAAAGCACCAGCAAGAAGAGCAGGTAGAACAAGATGCCTCGTTGCACCGTGGCTGCGCAGGCCATGGTGGTGGAGACCAAGACGAAAACTGCAATCCACGCGAGCACCCGCGAACGTAATCGAACCGTGGCAAAACCTACGGCGAGCGTGCCAATGACCGAGAAGATCAGCCAGAGGACCGGGGCAGAGAGCGACAGCGTCTGATAAGTGGCGATTCCCGATAGCGGAAGTAAGGCCAGACCGGTTCCGGCGAATGCGCTCGCGGCAGGCTTGAGGTTTTTCTTTGCCGCATGCACGTAGAGGCCACCGCCGTAAAACACTGCGGCGAGCACAAACAGGGCGATGAGTTTAGGAAGCGGTGGTAACGCGAAGCTGAGGAAGAGGGCGGCGGCGGCCACGATGAGCAGCGCCGCCACATACAAGGTGACGTTGATATTGCGTAGTTCGCGTTCGCGTGCAGTGAGCACCTTGACCGGACGCGCTGGCGCTAGCGGAGCAGCAGGCTTAACCGGTGGCTGCGCATAAGCTCCTGCGTGCGTACTTTGCAGCTGGTCATTCGGTGTCCACTCGGTGAGTGGCCCAGTAGTTGGCGGTGCATTACTGACAGGCTGCTGCACCTGCCCAGTTGCCGGCGCCGCTTGTTTGGCTTCGCGTGCGGCGTAGCTGGTGGCTGCGTTATAGCCCTCTTGCCAGGCCTGGCGTTTTGCTTGGGCATCAGTGGACTGCTTCTTTTCACCGACTCGATATCCGATGAAAAAGCTCAACGCCAAGAGCAACATCACTACGATGAACCAGAACATACTTCGCCCTTAACTAGTTGAGCCCACCACGGGATATCCACTCCTCCAATTAGACCACTGTCTAGATATACTTGCGAGGTTACACGCGTGGTTAAGCAAAAAGATCTCCACTACTTCGCAAAGAAGTAGTGGAGATCTTTTATGTCAGACCAGTCGGTCTAGATCATTAGTAGCGAACTACTTGGTGATCTTGGTGACCTTGCCCGAACCAACGGTGCGGCCGCCTTCGCGGATAGCGAAGCCGAGGCCATCTTCCATGGCGATTGGCTGAATCAGCTCAACCGACATTTCGGTGTTGTCGCCAGGCATAACCATCTCGGTGCCTTCTGGCAACGTGATGACGCCGGTGACGTCGGTGGTGCGGAAGTAGAACTGCGGACGGTAGTTCGAGTAGAACGGGTTGTGACGTCCGCCTTCGTCCTTCGACAGGATGTAGACGTTAGCTTCGAAGCCGGTGTGTGGGGTGATCGAGCCTGGGGCTACGACAACCTGTCCACGCTCAACATCGTCGCGCTTCAGACCGCGAAGCAGCAGGCCACAGTTCTCGCCGGCCCATGCTTCGTCAAGCTGCTTGTGGAACATCTCGATACCGGTAACGGTGGTCTTCTGGATCGGACGGATGCCGACGATCTCGACCTCCGAGTTGATCTTCAGGGTGCCACGCTCGGCGCGACCGGTTACAACGGTACCGCGACCGGTGATGGTGAAGACGTCTTCAATTGGCATCAGGAATGGCTTGTCGCGATCACGAACTGGGTTCGGGATGTAGGTATCGACAGCATCCATCAGATCCTCGATGGACTTGGTCCATACTGGATCGCCTTCCAGAGCCTTCAGGCCCGAAACGCGAACCACTGGAGCGTCATCGCCATCGAAGCCCTGCGAGGAAAGAAGTTCACGAACTTCCATCTCGACGAGCTCTAGGAGCTCCTCGTCCTCAACCATGTCCGACTTGTTCAGTGCGACCATCAAGGTTGGAACACCAACCTGGCGGGCCAGCAGAACGTGCTCGCGGGTCTGAGCCATTGGGCCGTCAGTAGCGGCAACCACGAGGATTGCGCCGTCCATCTGAGCAGCACCGGTGATCATGTTCTTGACATAGTCAGCGTGGCCTGGAGCGTCAACGTGTGCGTAGTGACGGCTCGGGGTCTGGTACTCAACGTGCGAGATATTGATGGTAATACCGCGCTGGCGCTCTTCTGGAGCCGAGTCAACCGACGCGAAGTCGCGCTGCTCGTTGACATCTGGGTACTTGTCAGCAAGTACCTTGGAGATGGCAGCGGTCAACGTGGTCTTACCGTGGTCAACGTGACCAATGGTGCCGATGTTGACGTGCGGCTTGGTCCGCTCGAACTTTGCCTTTGCCACAGGTTCCTCCTAGAAACGTTTACAGAAGACTTACTTTCGTTTGCGCGGTTCGCAAACGAACTGAAATTAGTCTACTGGGGGCTTGGATAAATATAAAAATTTCGGTCCTGCGCGGGCCCTGCATGTGATGCAAATCCCTCGTTGGCCGTTTGCGAGGCCGGCTTCATTGGCAATAAAGCCGGCTTCGCGATCGGCCACTCCCCCGCACGGGCGGGGTCACGGCCAAGTTTGGTTCCTAGGCGATTACTCGCCGCGGGCCTTCTGGATGATCTCTTCGGCAACTGCCTTCGGGACCTCAGAGTAGCTGTTGAAGGTCATCGAGTAAACTGCGCGACCCTGGGTCTTCGAGCGCAGGTCACCAATGTAACCGAACATCTCCGACAGTGGCACGGAGGCATTGATAACCTTCACACCAGCTGCGTCGGACATTTCCTGGATCGAGCCACGGCGGGAGTTCAGGTCGCCGATAACGTCGCCCATGTACTCTTCCGGGGTACGAACTTCGACGCTCATCAGTGGTTCAAGCAGGATTGGGTTAGCGCGACGTGCGCCTTCCTTGAATACCTGTGAGCCAGCGATCTTGAACGCCATTTCCGAGGAGTCAACATCGTGGTAAGCACCGTCGAGGACGGTAGCCTTCACGCCAACCATTGGGTAACCGGCGAGGATACCGTACTGCATGGCGTCCTGGATACCGGCATCGATGGATGGGATGTATTCACGAGGAATACGACCACCGGTGACAGCGTTCTTGAACTCGTAGTTCACGCCGTCGACAACCTCGAGAGGCTCGAATGCAACCTGGACCTTTGCGAACTGGCCCGAACCACCGGTCTGCTTCTTGTGGGTAAAGTCAACCTTATCCACGGCAGTCTTGATGGTTTCGCGGTATGCAACCTGTGGCTTACCAACGTTGGCTTCCACGCGGAATTCGCGCTTCATGCGGTCCACCAGGATATCCAGGTGAAGCTCGCCCATGCCGCCGATTTCGGTCTGGCCGGTGTCATCGTTCAACGAAACGGTGAAGGTTGGATCTTCTGCAGACAGCTTCTGGATAGCGGTCGACAGCTTCTCCTGGTCACCCTTGGTCTTAGGCTCGATGGCCACGAAGATCACTGGTGCTGGGAACGACATCGACTCAAGCACAATCGGGTTCGCTGGATCGCAAAGGGTATCACCGGTGGTGGTATCCTTTAGGCCGATCACGGCGTAGATGTGACCTGCGTGGATCTCGTCTACCGGCTGTTCCTTGTTGGCGTGCATCTGGAAGAGCTTGCCAACGCGTTCCTTCTTCTGCTTCGTCGAGTTGAGCAACTGTGTACCTGAAGTTGCACGGCCCGAGTAAACGCGGATGAAGTTCAGCTGACCGAAGAATGGGTGAGCGGCAATCTTGAAGGCCAGGGCCGAGAAAGGTGATTCCTCGGTAGGCTCGCGAGTGAGCTCAACTTCTTCGTTCTTTGGATCGTGACCGATGGTCACGCCGACGTCCATTGGGTTTGGCAGGAAGTCAATTACGGCGTCGAGCATAGGCTGCACGCCGCGGTTCTTGAAGGCCGAACCACAGTAAACTGGGTAGATCTCCGAGTTGATGACCATCTTGCGAATGCCGGCCTTGAGCTCGTCATTGCTGATCTCTTCGCCTTCGAGGAACTTCTCCATGAGCTCGTCAGAGCCCTCGGCGACATCCTCAACCAGCTTGGCGCGGTATTCCTCGGCCTTTTCCAGCATGTCTGCAGGAATTTCGCGAGTCTCGTAAGCGGCACCCATGGTGACGTCACCCTTGGAGTCGCCTTCCCAGACGAATGCCTTCATGGTCATCAGGTCAACGACACCGACAAATTCATGCTCGGAGCCGATAGGCAGCTGCATGACCAATGGCTTAGCACCAAGGCGCTTGATGATGGTTTCCACGGTGAAGTAGAAGTCTGCACCCATCTTGTCCATCTTGTTGACGAAGCAGATGCGTGGAACGTTGTACTTGTCAGCCTGGCGCCATACGGTCTCGGACTGAGGCTCAACGCCTTCCTTGCCATCAAATACTGCAACGGCGCCATCGAGCACGCGAAGCGAGCGCTCCACCTCAACGGTGAAGTCAACGTGGCCAGGGGTGTCAATGATGTTGATCTGATTGTTGTTCCAGAAGCAAGTCACGGCGGCAGACGTGATAGTAATGCCGCGTTCCTTTTCCTGTTCCATCCAGTCAGTAGTCGAGGCACCGTCGTGTGTCTCGCCGAGCTTGTGATTTACACCCGTGTAGAAAAGGATGCGCTCAGTAGTAGTGGTTTTACCAGCATCGATGTGGGCCATGATGCCGATATTTCGGACCTTATTCAGGTCAGTAAGCACGTCCTGTGCCACGTTGTCTCCCTTAAAGGTGAGGCAAGGAATGCTGGATGCCTGTTGACACCCAGCACTTCCAAGCGTTTCTTACCAGCGGTAGTGAGCGAAGGCCTTGTTGGACTCGGCCATCTTGTGAGTGTCTTCGCGACGCTTCACAGCGGCACCCAGACCGTTCGAGGCGTCCAAGATCTCGTTCATCAAACGTTCGATCATGGTCTTCTCGCGACGAGCCTTCGAGTAACCAACCAACCAGCGAAGAGCTAGTGCGGTTGCACGGCCTGGCTTGACCTCAACAGGAACCTGGTAGGTCGCGCCACCAACGCGGCGTGAACGAACCTCAAGGGCCGGGCGGATGTTATCCATGGCCTTCTTGAGAGTCGAAACAGCGTCGGCGCCGGACTTTGCAGCGGCACCTTCGAGTGCGCCGTAAACAATGCGCTCTGCAGTGGACTTCTTGCCGTCTACGAGAACCTTGTTGATCAGCTGAGTGACCAATGGGGATTCGAAGACTGGATCAGAAACTAGTGGGCGCTTTGGCGCCGGACCCTTACGAGGCATTACTTACCATCCTTCTTTGCACCGTAGCGGGAACGAGCCTGCTTGCGGTCCTTAACACCCTGAGTATCCAGAGCACCACGTACAATCTTGTAACGAACACCTGGAAGGTCCTTTACACGACCACCGCGAACGAGCACGATGGAGTGTTCCTGCAGGTTGTGTCCGACACCTGGAATGTAAGCGGTAACTTCGATGCCACCGGCAAGGCGCACACGTGCGACCTTACGCAGAGCCGAGTTAGGCTTCTTCGGGGTGGTGGTGTACACACGAGTGCACACGCCACGGCGCATTGGGTTGCCCTTGAGGGCAGGAGCCTTGGTCTTGACGACCTTAGGCGAGCGGCCCTTACGGACCAGCTGCTGAATAGTAGGCACTTTCGTGTCCTTCCATTGTCTAAGTTTGTCGGCACCACAACCGGACAGTTATCTGCCAAATCGTGGAGCTAGCTGCTTGCTTTACAGCCATGGGACTAAATGCCCCTAGGCGTGCGAAAGTGTGGCATTTGTTGCGCAACCTGCCCGCAACCCGGACTGTGTCCATTTTGCCACACCTAAAACAATTGCTTTCAGTCTAGCATTAATCCGCCATCGCTCTAGGTTCAGTAAGCTATCTCACCTATCACCCGAGCATAACTAGGTAAGCTGAACGCCGGCCATACCGCAGATGACCACAGGCTGAACCTCGGTGCATAACTTGCAAACCAAGCCTCTAGTGGAGAACTCCCCCAAGGGACTTATCTCCCCTTCGATTGTGCTTAAATGGAACACCCGCCGGTACCCAAAGGTACCGGCGGGTGCGTTGACTAACTAGTCAAAAATCCGTGTTTAGCGGAAGTCTGAACCGTGGTCGTAGTCATCCATCGAGATGGCCTGGAATTCTGGCGAAAGATTGCCTTCCAGAGCATCGTCGTACAGTCCCGAGGAGAATGCCGAGGAACCGGTGAACAAAGTTGCCTTTGCTTCGTCGGTTGGCTCAACGTTGATCTGGGTGTAGCGATCCAGGCCGGTACCGGCTGGGATCAACTTACCGATGATCACGTTCTCCTTCAGACCCAACAGTGGATCTTCCTTACCTTCCATCGCAGCCTGAGTCAGCACGCGGGTGGTTTCCTGGAAGGAAGCAGCCGAGAGCCATGAATCGGTGGCAAGCGATGCCTTGGTAATACCCATCATTTCGTCACGACCGGCAGCTGGACGCTTGCCTTCGGTGACTGCCTTCTTGTTCGCAGCGGTGAAGCGCGAACGGTCGGCCAACTCGCCTGGCAGCAATTCAGTTTCGCCGGACTCAATGACGGTGACGCGACGCAGCATCTGACGGACGATGACTTCCACGTGCTTATCGTGGATGCCTACACCCTGTGACTGGTACACGTCCTGGACCTCGCGGACCAGGAACTTCTGTGCTTCACGTGGGCCCAAGACTCGAAGAACCTGCTTCGGATCCAAGGTACCGCTGGTCAGCTGTGTACCGGCAATGATGTTTTCGCCCTCTTCAACCAACAGGCGAGCACGACGCAGAACCGGGTAGGCCTGCTTCTCGTCGCCGTTGTCTGGAGTGACTACAACACGTAGCTGCTTCTCGTCGTCCTCGATCGACACGCGACCGGTGACCTCTGACATCGGAGCCACACCCTTAGGGGTACGGGCTTCGAAGAGCTCCTGGATACGAGGCAGACCCTGAGTAATATCATCAGCCGATGCAACACCACCGGTGTGGAAGGTACGCATGGTCAGCTGAGTACCTGGCTCACCAATGGACTGTGCGGCGATGATGCCCACGGCCTCACCGATGTCAACGGTCTTGCCGCTGGCCAGCGAACGACCGTAGCACTGTGCACAGGTTCCGACGGCGGAATCACAGGTCAGCACGGAGCGAACGCGGATTTCATCGATACCTGCTGCGTACAGCTGGTCGATGAGCACGTCGCCCACGTCGGAACCGGCTTCTGCCAGAACCTTGCCGTCAGCATCCTTGACCTCGGTAGCCAGCGTACGGGTGTACGCCGAGTTCTCGACGGTCTCGTGCATCATGCGTACACCAACGGAGTTGTTGGCGATCGGCACGGTCAGACCGCGGCGGGTGCCGCAGTCATCTTCACGAACGATAACATCCTGTGAAACGTCGACCAGACGACGGGTCAAGTAACCGGAGTTAGCGGTCTTCAATGCGGTATCGGCCAGACCCTTACGGGCACCGTGAGTAGCAATGAAGTACTCCAAAACCGACAGGCCTTCGCGGTACGAAGACTTAATCGGGCGAGGAATAATTTCACCCTTAGGGTTGGACACCAGGCCACGGATACCGGCAATCTGACGCAATTGCAGGTAGTTACCACGAGCCTTGGAGGTCACCATACGGTTAATGGTGTTCAGCTCTTCCATACCGTTCTTCATCGCCTCGGCAACCTCATCGGTAGCCTTGGTCCAGATGTCGATCAAGTCCTGACGACGCTCGGTATCGGCGATCAAGCCCTTATCGAACGAAGCCTGAACCTTCGCGGCACGAACCTCATAAGGAGCCAAGATGGCTGCCTTATCCATATTCGAGGTAATGTCCGAGATGGCCACGGTGACGCCCGAGCGGGTTGCCCAGTAGAAACCGGAATCCTTGAGGTTATCCAAGGTTTCTGCCACTGCGATCTTCGGGTAGCGCTCTGCCAGATCGTTGACGATCTCCGAGAGTGCATCCTTGCCGGCAACCTGCGCTACCCATGGGTAATCCGCTGGCAGGGTGTCGTTGAACAACACCTGACCCAGCGAGGTCTCCAGAAGTGCTTCGGTACCTGGCTCCCAACCTTCCGGAGCAGGCTGCTCGTCAGAAGGAACGAAGTTCGGAACACGAATCTTAACCGGTGCGTTCAGGTGCAGTTCACGCAGGTCCATTGCCATGATGGCTTCGGCAACCGAGGTGAAGGTGCGTCCTGCGCCAACTTCGTTGGCACGCTTGGTCGTCAAGTGGTGCAGACCGATGATCATATCCTGTGAAGGAAGAGCAACCGGGCGACCATCCGAAGGCTTCAAGATGTTGTGCGAGGACAACATCAAGATGCGAGCTTCGGCCTGTGCTTCTGGGCTCAGCGGCAGGTGAACTGCCATCTGGTCACCGTCGAAGTCGGCGTTGAAGGCTGCACAAACCAGTGGGTGCAGCTGCAAAGCCTTACCCTCAACCAGCTGTGGTTCGAACGCCTGGATGCCCAAACGGTGCAGGGTAGGTGCACGGTTAAGCAGTACCGGGTGCTCGGTGATGATCTCTTCGAGAACATCCCAAACCTGTGGACGGTAACGTTCGACCATGCGCTTAGCGGACTTGATGTTCTGTGCGTGGTTGAGGTCAACCAGGCGCTTCATCACGAACGGCTTGAAGAGCTCCAAGGCCATCTGCTTAGGCAGACCACACTGGTGCAACTTCAGCTGCGGACCAACAACGATGACCGAACGGCCCGAGTAGTCAACACGCTTACCCAACAGGTTCTGACGGAAACGACCCTGCTTGCCCTTGAGCATATCGCTCAACGACTTCAGTGGGCGGTTACCCGGTCCGGTGACCGGACGGCCACGACGACCGTTGTCGAACAGGGAATCAACAGCTTCCTGGAGCATACGCTTTTCGTTGTTCACGATGATCTCGGGAGCACCAAGATCAAGCAGACGCTTCAGGCGGTTGTTACGGTTGATCACGCGACGGTACAGGTCGTTCAGGTCCGAGGTAGCGAAACGGCCACCGTCGAGCTGAACCATTGGACGGAGCTCTGGTGGGATCACCGGAACTGCATCCAGAACCATGCCTTCAGGCGAGTTCTCGTTGACCAAGAAGGCGTTAACAACCTTCAGGCGCTTCAGTGCACGAGCCTTCTTCTGGCCCTTGCCTTCGTCGATGATCTGCTTGAGCAGTTCAGCTTCGGCCGCAAGGTCGAAGTTCTGCAGGCGCTTCTGGATTGCTTCTGCACCCATGGAGCCTTCGAAGAACAGTCCGTACTTTTCACGCATGGTGCGGTACAGGCCTTCGTCGCCTTCGAGGTCGGCGACCTTCAGGCCCTTGAAGCGTTCCCAGACGGCACGCAGACGTTCGGCTTCAGCCTTTGAACGCTTGTCGATCTGGAGCACGGTCTTCTCTGCCAGGGTGCGAGCCTTGTTCAGCTCGGCGCCCTTGGCACCGTCGGCTTCCATGCGCTCCAGCTCGGTTTCGAGCTCAGCGGCAATAGCCTTCTTGTCTGCTTCAGCGTTATTAGCCAGGTTGCGCAGTTCCAGATCATGCTGGGCCTGCAGGTTGGGCAATTCGGCGTGGCGACGGTCCTCGTTTACCGAGGTGATCATGTATGCAGCGAAGTAAATGACCTTTTCAAGGTCCTTCGGAGCAAGATCCAACAGGTAGCCCAAGCGCGATGGAACGCCCTTGAAGTACCAGATGTGGGTCACTGGAGCTGCAAGCTCGATGTGTCCCATGCGCTCACGACGAACGTTAGCGCGGGTCACCTCGACGCCGCAACGCTCACAGATGATGCCCTTGAAGCGCACGCGCTTGTACTTACCGCAGTAGCATTCCCAGTCGCGGGAAGGGCCGAAGATCTTTTCGCAGAAAAGACCGTCCTTCTCCGGCTTCAGGGTGCGGTAGTTAATGGTTTCCGGCTTCTTGACCTCGCCGTAGCTCCAACCGCGAATTTCTTCTGCGGATGCAAGGCCAATGCGCATGAGGCCGAATGAGGAATCGTTGGACATAGGGTCCTTTTCTCTCTTCTTTGGTGTCTGAAGTCGATACGAATAAGTAAGTCTTGGTTTCTCGCTACGCTCGCTGGGCCAGCTGGCCTCCTGAGGCAGCGATCAAACCTAGACCTCCTCTACGGAGTTTGGCTCCGACCGGGAAAGGTCGATGCCAAGCTCTTCCGCCGCACGGAACGATTCCTCGTCCGATTCGCGCATTTCGATCGTGTTGCCGTCGGTACCAAGTACCTCAACGTTCAAGCACAACGACTGCATTTCCTTGATGAGCACCTTGAACGACTCTGGAACGCCTGGTTCCGGAACGTTCTCGCCCTTGACGATGGCTTCGTAGACCTTTACACGTCCGTGGATATCATCCGACTTGATGGTCAGAAGTTCCTGCAGGGTGTAAGCGGCGCCGTAGGCTTCCAGTGCCCAAACTTCCATCTCACCGAAGCGCTGGCCACCGAACTGGGCCTTACCACCAAGTGGCTGCTGGGTAATCATGGAGTATGGACCGGTGGAACGTGCGTGAATCTTGTCGTCCACCAAGTGGTGAAGCTTCAAGATGTACATGTAGCCAACGGAAACCGGGTCCGGGAAAGGCTCGCCGGAACGACCATCGTACAAACGGGTCTTACCGGTGTTACCGATCAGACGCTCGCCATCACGAGTGAGGTTCGTTGAATCCAAGATTCCGCGGATTTCCTCTTCCGAGGCACCATCGAAGACCGGGGTCGACACGGTGGTCGGTCCGGACTGACGAGGCAAGTTAGGCAGATCCTTCACCCAAGCCGGCTCGTTTTCGATGTTCCAGCCCTGCTTGGCAGCCCATGCGAGGTGGATTTCCATAACCTGACCGACGTTCATACGGCCTGGCACACCCAGTGGGTTCAAGATGATATCCAGTGGGGTTCCGTCTTCGAGGAACGGCATGTCCTCAAGTGGCAGAATCTTGGAAATAACACCCTTGTTACCGTGACGACCGGCAAGCTTGTCACCATTGGTGATCTTGCGCTTCTGTGCCACGTAGACGCGAACCAGCTGGTTGACACCTGGGGAAAGGTCATCATCGTTGTCGCGATCGAAGATACGAACGCCAATGACGGTGCCCGACTCGCCGTGCGGAACCTTCAGCGAAGTATCGCGAACTTCGCGGGACTTCTCACCGAAGATCGCGCGCAACAGACGCTCTTCTGGGGTCAGCTCGGTTTCACCCTTAGGGGTGACACGGCCTACCAGCACGTCGCCGGCTTCAACTTCAGCACCGATGTAGACGATGCCGCGGTCATCAAGCTGGGACAGGATGTCCTCGGAGACGTTCGGGATGTCACGAGTGATTTCCTCGGCACCAAGCTTGGTGTCGCGGGCATCAACTTCGTGCTCTTCGATGTGAATCGAGGTCAGCACGTCTTCGAAGATCATGCGCTGCGAAAGAATGATCGCATCCTCGAAGTTGTGGCCTTCCCATGACATGAATGCCACGAGCAGGTTCTTACCCAAGGCAAGCTCACCCTTGTCGGTCGACGGACCGTCGGCGATGATCGACTGGAATTCCAGACGGTCACCTTCGTTAACCAGCACGCGCTGGTTGTACGCGTTGCCCTGGTTCGAGCGGGAGAACTTCATGATTGGGTACATCGACTCGGTGCCGTCATCATTCATGACAACAACCAGGTCTGCGGAAACCTCGGTGACAACACCTGGCTTCAGCGCAACGATGGAATCGCCGGCGTCAACCGCGGCGAACTTCTCCATGCCGGTACCAACCAGTGGCGACTCCGAAGCCAACAGCGGCACAGCCTGGCGCTGCATGTTGGCGCCCATCAGTGCGCGGTTAGCATCGTCGTGCTCGAGGAATGGAATCAGTGCGGTTGCAACGGAAACCATCTGGCGAGGCGAAACGTCCATGTAGGTCACTTCGGCTGGCTCAACGATAACGGGCTCGCCGCCACCGCCCTTTTCACGAACGAGTACGGTCTCTTCGAGGAAGCGGCCGTCTTCTGCCAGTGGAGCGTTAGCCTGTGCGATGAAGTGCTGAAGCTCGTCATCTGCGGTCAGGTAGTCAACCTCGTTGGAAACAACGTTGTCCTTAACCCGACGGTAAGGAGTTTCGATGAAGCCGAAGGAGTTGATGCGTCCGTAGGTAGCCAACGAACCGATCAGACCAATGTTTGGACCTTCGGGAGTTTCAATTGGGCACATACGTCCGTAGTGGGACGGGTGAACGTCTCGAACTTCCATGCCTGCGCGGTCACGGGACAGACCACCTGGGCCCAGAGCCGACAAGCGACGCTTGTGGGTCAGACCGGCCAGTGGGTTGTTCTGGTCCATGAACTGCGAGAGCTGCGAAGTACCGAAGAACTCCTTGATTGCAGCAACCACAGGGCGGATGTTGATCAGCGTCTGCGGGGTGATCGCTTCCACGTCCTGGGTGGTCATGCGCTCACGCACAACACGCTCCATACGGGAAAGACCGGTGCGGATCTGGTTCTCGATCAGCTCGCCGACGGCGCGGATACGACGGTTACCGAAGTGGTCGATGTCATCTACGTTGACCGGTACGTCGACGATCTCGCCCTTGCGGGTACCGGAGATGGTCTTCTCGCCTGCGTGCAACGCGACGAGGTAACGGATCATTGCAATGATGTCGTCTTGGGACAGAACCGATGGGCTCTCGGCGTCAACCGGAACCTCTACACCAAGCTTGCGGTTGATCTTGTAACGACCAACCTTTGCCAGGTCGTAGCGCTTTGGCTCGAAGTACATGTTGCGCAGCAGACCCTGTGCAGCGTCCACCGTTGGTGGCTCGCCTGGGCGAAGCTTGCGGTAGATATCGAGCAAGGCTTCATTCTGATCCTTGACGTTATCCTTCTCCAAGGTGGCACGAATTGAATCGTACTGACCGAATTCGGAGAGGATCTTTTCTTCGCTCCAGCCAAAGGCCTTGAGCAACACGGTGACCGACTGCTTACGCTTACGGTCCAAACGCACACCAACCTGGTCGCGCTTGTCGATTTCTAGTTCGAACCATGCACCACGCGAAGGAATGATGCGCGAGGAGTAGATGGTCTTGTCACTGGTCTTGTCCGGCGTGGACTCGAAGTACGCGCCTGGGGAACGGACCAGCTGCGACACAACAACACGCTCGGTGCCGTTGATGACGAAGGTGCCCTTGTCGGACATCAGTGGGAAATCGCCCATGAATACGGTCTGCTGCTTGATTTCGCCGGTTTCATTGTTCATGAATTCGGCCTTGACGTACAGCGGTGCCGAGTAGGTGGCGTCGCGATCCTTGCACTCTGCGATCGAGTACTTAGGATCAGCGAATTCCGGATCGGAGAAGCTCAAGGACATGGTGTCCTGGAAGTCTTCAATCGGGGAGATTTCCTCGAAGATTTCAGCCAGACCCGAGACAGCTGGCACGCTGGTGTCACCAGCGGCTTCGGCCTTGGCTAGGCGAGCCTTCCACAGGTCATTGCCGATGAGGCGGTCAAAGCTCTCAGTCTGCAATGCCAACAGGTTAGGCACTTCAAGGGGTTCGTTAATCTTTGCAAAAGAAAGTCGGCCAGCGTATGCAGCATCGCGAGCCGAACTAGCGGTTTGGTTGTTAGGGTTGCTCGAGGCGACCAAGATGGATCCTTCCAAAGACCGTCAGGTTTCCGAACGCCAACCGTGCTAAGGTGCCTGTCATAGGACAAGCCCTCGTGTGACGACGCGAACCCACCGCTATATGAAGGCCACGCGCGCAAACAGGTATGGCGCAAATTTCTACTCTACCGGAGTATTTTAAGCTTGTCGATATCCGCGAGAGAAATTCATGCTATAGTTTCTTGCTACTTTTTGAAGCGACCGGATTTCAGGCACATTTCTGCCATTCGCGGTTGTCACCGGCGATACCCAGAATGCCTTTCTGGTCGCAATTCCGCTCACATTCACCCACGTGAGAGAACAAAAACGGGACCTTAGGCGAATATCGGCCGCCTACCTGGACTCCCCCGCAGTGAAAACAGAATCGTCGCGGTCTATCGTCAGTGTGCAGTTACTCACAGTGGCAATAATTCACCAACTTCGACCTCTACGGAGTATCGCGTCCGCTATCGCACCGTAATTTTCATGAAATCTTTTTTGGCTGCTGCTTTTAGGTCATTGTGCCTTCGCACCGAGCCAACAATAGTGCGCTCATTCCCATTGAGCACCTTCCGCCTTAATGCCCCCGGCAGGGATGCGCAATAGGATTCACGTGCACCGTCTGAAGATTTTTCCGTTCTCCTTGGTCCCGCACGCCACCCACAGTCTTCGCAGACCGTAGACGCAGAACAAGCCATTAGACGTAAAGCTCGACTTACCATTGCCTGACAGTGTGTCCTAGATCTCCAAAAGTTCAAGATTATGAGCTAGCCTCGGGGGAAGGCTAAACCCAAGTGGCAGGAGCATCAGTGGAAATTGAAGTCTTATTTTCTGCTGAACCCTCCATGGGCAGCAAGCCTTGAGCCGGCGCAGAAGATAGCAGTCAAAAGCTAGGAGTGCAGAAGCATGAATCAGTCAAAGGTTAACGAAGCACTTACCCGAGTCAGCCTCGATGCTTCACGTCGGGATATACCTATTGAGATAGTTCCGCGTGAGCCGGCCAATTCTCTAGAGCACGCCGCAGAACTACTCGGTGTGATTCCAGCCCATTTGTTGAAGACACTTGTTATTAAGCGTTCCGACGACACGTACCTATTTGCTTTGGTGCCAGGCGGACGGAAACTAAGCTGGCCGAAACTACGCGAAGTAGTAGGAGTTAACAAGCTTTCACTGCCAGATGCTGATATTGCCTACGACGTCACGCGCTACGTACGCGGAACGATTACTCCGTTCGGCTCTCATTCAGTGCTTCCGGTATATATCGATGCCAGCGTTTTCACAGAGCCTGTCCCCGAGGCAGTAGCTCTAGGATGCGGTGAACCCGAGCACGGACTACTGGTTGATCCTCAGGACCTGGTTAACGGATTTGATGCCACGATTGCCGATATTTCGATTTCCGAGTAGCCGAGCCAAGGCCTGAAACCGGAAGTCTTTGAGCCCAAGCGCTCAAAGCAGTCAGGGACTTGATGGATTCATTGCGTAGCCAGAGACCTACTGGCTTTTCAATAAAGCGAGCCACCAGGTAGGCCACGAGAAGCATGATGGCGAAGGTCAACGCAAGCAACACATATTTGTTCATGGTGTCGCTCAGGCTATGGATGATCCACCATCCCCAGATTTGGTGGAAGAGGTATAACGGGTAGGTCAGCGACCCTGCCACGACTAGCCATCGCGCCTGGACATTTTTCAGTGGCGTCAGCGTACATACTGCCAACAAGGCTACGCAGAGGAATGCCAGCAGCGAGAAGTGCCAGGCGGGGACAGTTATTCCAGAGAGGTAGTCGTTATCGAAGCTACCCTTCAATCCGGTGAAGTAAGCAGAGACTACGGTGTTGAATGCGACCATAGCCCAACGCCCGATGGTGTGCCCGTTCTGGTAAATCAAAAACAGAACCATGCCGGCGGCGAATTGTGCCGCGTATTGCCCAGCAATCCACTCCTGGGCTTTGTCCATGCCAGCTACGTGCAGGAGGATTCCGAGAGTCGGCCAGATAAACGACAGCCACATGATGTTTTTGATTTTAACTAGTCCGACAACTAACAGCAGTGCAAGCAACACATAAAAGCGGAACTCCACCCACAGGGTCCAGTACACGCCGTCAAGATCTCGCACTCCCATGCCCTGTTGGACCATGGTGAGGTTTGGGACGATATCCTCGCGACTTCGTCCGTCTTGCGCGTCAGGCCAAATTTTGAAGGTGAGAACTGCCGCTGCAATCACCGCAAGCCAGTAGGCCGGATATAACCGGCCTAAACGTGAGCCGATGAAGTGGATCAGGTTCTTGCCTTGGACGGACATCAAGATCACGAAGCCAGAGATCAAGAAGAAGAGCTGTACACCAATCAAGCCGTAGCGGCTGAACTGCGAGAGTATGGGCCAAGCATCTGGAGCTTTAAGTCCCCAGTGGCTGTGTCCCCACGCGGTGTAGTGGTAAAGAACCACGATTAAGGCAGCGCTGATTCGTAGGCCGTCTAGTAAACCTAGCCGTGCACCTGTCTTCTTCGTTTCCTGAGTTTGAGTTGTTGACACCATTTCACTGTAAACAATGAACTTGAATAAACCCTGTTAATAGAAACGTTATAAAGCATTAGACACATTATTTGACTTTAACGACCAAAGGGCCCATGGACACGAAGTCCATGAACCCTTTGGCAATAAGTTGCGAGTGACCGCGGTACTTACTTTACGGTTACAGTTGCGCCGGCAGCTTCGAGAGCTTCCTTTGCCTTTTCTGCAGCTTCCTTGGTTGCACCCTCAAGGACAGCCTTTGGAGCCGAATCAACGACCTCCTTGGCTTCCTTCAGGCCGAGGGAAGTCAATGCACGAACTTCCTTGATGACTGCGATCTTCTTGTCGCCAGCCGACTCAAGAACGACATCGAATTCGGTCTGCTCTTCTTCAGCAGCAGCTGCGCCGCCTGCTGGGCCTGCAACGGCAACTGCAGCTGCAGTTACGTCGAAGGTCTCTTCGAATTCCTTCACGAACTCCGAGAGCTCGATGATGGTCATTTCCTTGAATGCTGAAAGCAGCTCTTCAGTGCTGAGCTTCGCCATGGTCGGCGTCCTTTCGGTTTTGGCCCTGAGGCCTATGAATTGGGGTTACGATGCGAAAGAGTCGCGAAAGCTTAGGCTTCTGCCGGAGCTTCCTCGGCAGCTGCGCCACCGTTCTCTTCTTCTAGCTTCAGACGCAATGCGTCCACGATGCGCACAGCAGCGGAGGCCGGAGCCTGCAGTACTGCAGCAACGCGAGCGAGCTGAGTTTCGCGGGATTCCAGGGCTGCCAGAGCGGCGATGCCGGCCTGGTCAAGGGCCTTGCCCTCGAAGAAGCCAGTCTTGACGACAAGCTTCTCATTAGCCTTTGCGAACTCCGTGAGGCTCTTTGCGGCAGCAACTGCGTCACCCTTGATGAAGGCGATTGCAGTCGGACCGGAAAGCTGACCATCGAATGCATCGATGCCAACTTCCTTCGCTGCGATAGCGGTCAAGGTGTTCTTCACAACTGCGTACTTGGTATCCTGACCAAGTGAGCGGCGAAGTTCCTTGAGCTGTGCAACGGTAAGCCCACGGTATTCGGTCAAGACAGCCGCAGTTGATTCCTTGAAGTCTGCAGCGATTGCTTCAATCGCTACAGTCTTGGTAGGCGTTGCCATAACACTCCTTCCGGGGATTTGTTCGGTACCGTTTCATAACCGGCGAGGCCAATAAAAAAGGCCCCGCGCAGGAGCACAGGGCATTTCAACTAATTCAAGTTAAAACAAATCTATGAAACCTGCGTTGGCCGCTCTTGCGAGCTCTTCGGGACTTATGCATGCATATGTCCGGCCGACGGTCTTCGGTATCTCTAGTCTAAACGGGGATTGTGGCATCTTCCAAATCGATAGCCGCACAGCCCCCATGATTCGACTCACTTAATGGTCGTTAAAAGACAAGGCCTGAAGCCAGCACTTGGGGGACGCTGACAACAGGCTACTTGTCGATATAAAAGTTTTGGGGAAACTCTTATATCCAGGTCCTACATGGTCTTGGGGGGCCCATGCAGAAGCTGCCGATCAAGTCGGTACTTAAACCTTATCACCACTTATTGAAGCAAAGGAACACATCTCAGACAGATCACCGGCAAAACTCAGGCAATTCGCATCTCTAGCTGCTGCGAGAATTTCCCTGCTGCTTTACCTCTAGTCATGGCCTGGTCCCCCGGTTGCCAAAAACCTGCGGTGGCACAAAACACGGCCCCTTTGAGAGGGTACTCACCACAACTTTAGCTCGCCAAAGCTACCGAGGTTTCCTCTGGTTCGTGGAATCGCAAAAACCGCGGGGTAGATCAG
>NZ_NRGT01000075.1:72076-158145 GCF_002332285.1 Glutamicibacter sp. BW77
CTGATCTACCCCGCGGTTTTAGTACTCGTAAGGCTTAGGCCTCGACGCGAGTTACGTTCGAGTCAACAGGGATGCCTGGACCGAAGGTAGTCGAGATGGTCGCCTTCGAGATGTAGCGGCCCTTGGAAGAAGAAGGCTTCAAACGAAGTACTTCTTCCAGTGCTGCTGCGTAGTTCTCGTTCAGCTGCTTGGCTTCGAAGGAAGCCTTGCCGATGATGAAGTGAAGGTTGGCGTGCTTGTCGACGCGGAAGTCGATCTTGCCACCCTTGATGTCGGTAACAGCCTTGGCCACATCCATGGTCACGGTGCCGGTCTTAGGGTTTGGCATCAGGTTACGAGGACCCAAGATCTTACCCAAGCGGCCAACCTTACCCATGAGGTCTGGGGTTGCTACGGCCGAGTCGAAGTCGGTCCAGCCGCCCTGGATCTTTTCGATCAGGTCGTCCGAGCCTACGAAGTCAGCGCCGGCTGCGCGGGCTGCTTCTGCCTTGTCACCGTTGGCGAAGACAACCACGCGGGCGGTCTTACCGGTGCCGTGTGGAAGGTTCACGGTACCGCGAACCATCTGGTCTGCCTTGCGTGGGTCAACACTCAAGCGGAAAGCAACCTCAACGGTCGAGTTGGTCTTTTCGCCTGCGATGTCTTTGGCCAAGGCAATTGCCTCGGTTGGCTCGTAGAACTTGTCAGCCACGATCTTAGCCGCGGCGGCTACGTATGCTTTGCTGCGCTTTGCCATCTGCGTTATCTCCTTATGCAGTCGTGGTCATATGGACCGCGCCCGGTCCTGCCACGGGCAAGCTGGGGGTTCCCTGCTCGCCTTGATAATAAATTCTTTGGTGTAGTCACCGAGGTGAACTACGAAAAGCTAAAAATTAGCCTTCGACGGTGATGCCCATGGAACGGGCGGTACCGGCGATGATCAACGAGGCGGCAGCCAAGTCGTTAGCGTTGAGGTCAGCCATCTTGGTGTTGGCGATCTCTTCAACCTGTGCCTGGGTCAGCTTTGCAACCTTGTCGGTGTGCGGGGTAGCTGAACCCTTAGCAACGCCAGCAGCCTTCTTGATCAGCTCTGCAGCTGGAGGAGTCTTGGTGATGAAGGTGAATGAACGGTCTTCGTACACGGTGATTTCAACTGGTACAACGTTACCGCGCTGCGACTCAGTCGCTGCGTTGTAAGCCTTGCAGAATTCCATGATGTTGACACCGTGCTGGCCAAGTGCAGGACCAATTGGCGGAGCCGGGTTAGCGGCACCTGCATTGATCTGCAGCTTGATGAGTCCAGTGACCTTTTTCTTTGGGGCCATGTCGGGTCCTTATGCTCTTGCAGTTCCCATAACACAGGAGCGTGTTACGGGTTGTGGCTGTCGTGGCGCGACAGCCGAACGCGCCCTCACCCCGTAAAGCAAACGGAATGGGGCACGAAGACTTAATACTACTGGATCTTGGTGACCTGATTGAAGTTCAAGGTCACTGGGGTCTCGCGTTCGAAGATCGAAACGAGGACAACCAGCTGAGCAGATTCCAGCTTGATTTCGGAAATCGTCGCCGGCATGGTCTCGAATGGACCGTCGTTGACGGTAACCGCTTCTCCGACCTCAAAATCGACGGTGACTTCGGTGATTGGCGAACGGCCTGGCTTGGAAGCCGATGGTTGTTCGATCGGATCAACCACGGTGTGCTCCAGCATGGAGAACACTTCGTCAAGGTTCAAAGGGTTCGGATCGTGAGCGTTTCCTACGAAGCCGGTGACGCCTGGAGTGTGTCGAACTACACCCCACGAAGCGTCGGTCAGTTCCATACGAACCAGGACGTAGCCCGGGATACGTACACGACGAACGATTTTGCGCTGAGTGTTCTTGACCTCAACGACTTCTTCCATCGGAACCTGGATTTCATAGATGAAATCATCCATGTCCTGGGTCTGAATACGAGTCTCAAGGTTCAGCTTGACGCGGTTTTCGTAACCTGCGTAGGTGTGAATAACGAACCAGTCACCTGGCTGACGGCGCAGCTTCGAACGGAATTCTTCCTTGAGCTTTGCGACTACGTCTTCTTCAGAATCCGCTTCTTCTTCATCGGCTTCTACTTCGTCTTCTGCAGACTCAGTGACAGCTTCTTCAGTTTCAGCTTCAACAACTTCGGTCTGAACTTCTTCTTCAGCAACAACGGCTGGAGCTTCGGTCTCGTCTGTCGCAACGTCAGCGGAGGTTTCTACCTGCTCGCTTTCAGTTTCAACGAACTCGTTTTCGACCTCGTCATTAATCTGCGGTTCGAGTTCCTTGTCGGACACTGCAGCTCCTGCTTTCTTTGACTGAATGACATCTAACTACCTGCCGGCGATTATACCGCCGTGGCAAATAATTTACTGTTCTGGCTGATTAGTGAACAGGAGGATCGAGCCTTGGCCCAAAATGAGGTCAAGCACCGTAACGATCAACATGACGATGCAAACAAAACCGATTACGACGAGCGTGTAATTGATCAGCTCGCTCCGCGTTGGGGTCACGACTTTTTTTAGTTCCGCGATTACCTGGCGCAGGAAAAGGAAGATGCGTCCGAAGAAGCCCTTCTTTGCCTTGTCACCGTTTCCGGGATTAACGGCAGCTGATTCGCTCAACTTGATCCTCGTTTCAAATTTTTTGGCCAGTTGAAACAATCACGGTGCGTCGCAGCCGGACCGACCACAACACACCGTGATTTGAGATTCGCTGTGCGATTATTATCGCAACTGCGCAGGGCAGACAGGACTCGAACCTGCAACCTGCGGTTTTGGAGACCGCTGCGCTACCAATTGCGCCACTACCCTTTGAGCTACCGCTCTTACTACTCACATCTTAGCCGATAGGTGTTTGACCATGTCGTTGTCGATGTCTGAGCAACGAGAAATAACTTTACGCAACGAAATAGCAAATGTCGAACTGACTGCCCGCTGTGTGTCGCACACCGCATTCCGCGCCACTGATCATAAACTGTTCGTGTCATTTACCGACTTCGCCGAGCATAGCTAATTGCAGGCTACTAGGATTGCAGGTAACAGCAGCTCACGTACCGTCAGGATGCACTTTCTATGTCTAGAATTTCTCGCCGCATCGGCGCCATCTCCGAGTCCGCCACCCTCGCAGTAGATGCCAAGGCGAAAGCACTCAAAGCCGCCGGCCGTCCAGTGATTGGATTCGGCGCCGGCGAGCCGGACTTCCCAACCCCGGACTACATAGTCCAGGCAGCAGTCGAGGCAGCCAAGGATCCAAAGAATCACCGGTACTCCCCCGCAGCAGGTCTGCCGGAGCTTCGCGAAGCAATCGCCGAGAAGACCTTGCGCCATTCCGGGTACGAGCTCAGCGGATCTCAGGTACTGGTGACCAACGGTGGCAAGCAAGCGGTTTACAACACCTTTGCAGCCCTGCTTGATCCAGGCGATGAAGTCATCATCCCCGCACCGTACTGGACAACCTACCCGGAGTCCGTCCAGCTCGCCGGTGGTGTGCCAGTATCAATCTTTGCCGGACCCGAGCAAGGCTACAAGGTCACCATTGAACAACTAGAGTCGGTGCTCACCGAACGAACAAAGATCCTTCTGTTTGTGTCACCGTCTAACCCGACCGGCGCCGTGTACACCGCGGAGCAAATCACCGAAATTGGTCGCTGGGCTGCATCCAAGGGTCTATGGGTAGTCACCGATGAAATCTATGAACACCTCACCTATGGGGATGTTACCTTCAACTCGATCGCCACGCTGGTCCCTGAGCTCGAGGATCGTGTGGTCATCCTCAACGGTGTCGCCAAAACCTACGCCATGACCGGTTGGCGCGTGGGCTGGATGGCCGGGCCACTAGATGTCATCAAGGCCGCCACTAACCTGCAGTCCCATGCGACTTCAAACGTGGCCAACGTATCCCAACGGGCAGCTTTGGCCGCCGTTGCCGGTCCACTGGATGCGGTTGAAGAAATGAAGATGGCTTTCAACCGTCGCCGTCTGGCTATTGTCCAGGGGTTGAACTCTATCGAGGGGCTGCACTGCCCAATGCCCGATGGTGCTTTTTACGCCTACTCGGACGTGCGTGGCCTCTTAGGTCGCAAGATCCGCGGAGTTGTGAACAACACGAGCGCCGAGCTAGCCGCGTTCATTCTTGAGCAGGCTGAAGTAGCAGTCGTTCCTGGTGAAGCCTTTGGCCCGTCGGGATACATTCGCATGTCCTACGCGCTAGGCGATGCAGACCTCGCCGAGGGTATCTCACGCATGGCTAAATTGCTAGGCGACACCGAATAAATCTTCAAGCAAAACGCGTATGGCTCGATCCTTGAGGATCGAGCCATACGTGTTTTACCGGTTTCTTAGAGGATTTTTCGGTCTACTGCCCAACGGGTGAGCTCATGGCGATTTGAAAGCTGTAGTTTGCGCAAGACATTAGATACATGCGATTCAACAGTTTTCACTGAGATGAATAGTTCTTTGGCTACTTCCTTATAGCTGTACCCGCGCGCAATCAGACGCATCACTTGCAGTTCACGGTCCGAAAGCAGATCAAGCTCTTCATCGATGCCCGTCACCTCGGCCACACTGGAACTTCCAAAGGCGTCCAGCACAAACCCTGCTAGCCGTGGCGAGAAGACCGCATCCCCACCGGCCACCCGCCGGACCGCGTCAGAGATCTCTGTCCCGGAAATGCTCTTGGTGACATATCCGCGCGCTCCGGCACGAATTACGGTGACGACGTCCTGTGCGGAGTCTGAAACGCTGAGCGCCAAAAACTTAGTGTTGCCCAAAAGATGCGCGCAGCCGGCAAGTACTTCTGCACCTCCGCCACCACGCCCACCAGGTAAATGCACGTCGAGCAGCACCACGTTGGGGCGCTCTCGCTCGATGACCTCGATGGCGCTCTCGACGCTGCCTGCCTCGCCAACGATCACTAGATCTTCGCTGAGATCCGCACGTAGGCCGGAGCGGAAAATTCCGTGGTCATCAACTAGGACAACACGAATGTTCTGCTCATTGCTCAGTTCGCTACTCATTGTTTTGTTCTTCCTGCTCGCTGCTTCGCGGCATGCTCAAGGCCACTTCGGTGCCGGTTTCACTACTGCGGATTACGGCTTTGCCCCCGGCACGCTCCATACGTCCAATAATCGATTCGCGCACCCCATGCCGATCCTCTTCAATGGCTTCGACATCAAAGCCACTGCCTCGGTCCCTGATAAATATTTCTACCAGTTCCTTGCTGCACTCTAGATATACGGAAATCTTTCCTTCGGCATGTTTCGCCGCGTTCATCATTGCCTCGCGGCTTGCTGCGACTAGAGCCTGTTGTCCGTCGAATCCTTTGGCATGACCCACTGCAATCACATCAACATCACGTAACATCAGTTTTTCGATATTATCTGCTTCGGACTGCAACTCCACGACAACGTCTTCTTCATCGAGGTCTTCGGTCTCATAAAGCCATGCTCGCAGTTCACGTTCTTGCACCCTGGCTAAGGTACGCACGGCCGCCGGATCATCACTACGTTTTTGGATCACAGCCAGTGTTTGCAAGACCGAATCATGTAGGTGCGCGGCAAAGTCAGCACGCTGTGCGGCGGCTTGGCGAGAACTTCTCTCGGCGAGGTAATCACGCCACAAGCGGGCACCCCACGGCAGCAACACCACCACCGCGCCGGCAATAATTGCTAACGCCGCCCACATACCACCGATTAGATCCGAGGTGCTCACGGTACCGCTCAAAATAGCCAGTAACCCACCGATGGCAAGAATCAGCCCCAGGATCAACCGTCCGAGCACCATTGCCCTGGACTTGCTATCCCCAGATAAACGCTGCCCATCAATCTGCAGCCAAGCCAAAAGCACACCAGCCACAATGCCCATGGCCGGCCAGATCAGGTCCCAGCGGATGTTCAGTCCCAGCCATTGCGCTAAGGCCAACACCGCAATAAGCAATAAGCCGGTACCCATGAGCGTCTCCCGCCAGGAGGCGAGCTTCGCTGTCATTTCCTTAGGGCTTGGGATCCCTTGCTGAACACGACCCATTTCTTCGGCGAGCGTTCGCCTGCTTGTCCCCCACGAACGCAGTTGGTCTGCTTTGGATTCTTCGGCACTAGGGGTAAAAACCCACAACCAGGCATAGAGCAGCACTCCTACCCCGCCTAACGCGGTCAGTGCGACAAATCCGAAACGAACATAGCTCACCGGGAATCCAAGGTGCGCCGCTAACCCGCCGCATACCCCCGCGATGAGCCCCGAATCGCTGCGAACAATCGAAGTGCGCTGCTCAGAACTTTCCATAGTGACAAGTCAAGCATGATCCTCAGAATAAAACTGGGCTTGGAGCAGAAGTGGGGGTCCACTAGGGGAAGAATCAGGGTAGCCCCTCATAGCGTCAACACGCTTCACGCGAGAGGATTGAAGCATGAACAACGAACACCCTTCACCCAGCAATATCTTTGAGCGACTGCGCGGCGCAGGCATTAATCGCCAAGACTCGCAGTGGCTCGGCGGTGTCGCGGCCGGTATCGCCACTCGACTCAACGTTGATGTCGTGTTGGTGCGTGGCGTTTTTGTTGCACTGAGTTTGTTGGCTGGCTTCGGGCTCATTATTTACGCGATTGCTTGGGCCTTACTGGCTGATACCAGCGGAAAAATCCATTTGGAACAAGCTATTGTCAACAAAGAATGGGCCGCTGCATTAACCGGTGCTTCCATTTTTCTAGGTGTTGGCATCTTCGTTGCCCCGTGGCTTCTGAGTACCGTGGCACCAGTGCTCTGGCCGGTCTTGGTGATTGCCGGTATCGCATTTGTGATCTTTAGCCGCAGAAACAGTAAGTTCGCCGGGTCTAAAGCTCCACATTCGGAGGATCACAAAACAAAAACTCCAGCGACGGACACCACGTCGGTGCCCCATCCGCGCACTGGGTCGGTCATCGAAGTTCCGTGGCGAGATCCCGGTGAGTCATCTTTTAGCGTCAGCGCGACCATGCCGACTGCCGCAGATTCGGCGACCACTTCCTTCGCCACCACACGTCAGCAGCAACCGAAGTTTGAGGAGAAGCCAGTGGAACCCGATACTTACGGCGCCGGCCAAGAGCCACGCCACACGCCGCCACATGAGGATCCACCCTTCGGTAAGCCGGCAAAGAAGTTACGCAACGCTCCTCCGATCCCCGGATGGGTCTCAACGGTAATCCTCGGTGTGACTGTTCTAGCCGTCGCACTGATTCTCAGCCTCGACTACCTCAAGATGGTGGATCTGCCAGGAAACGGTTGGTCCGTAGCTTTAGCATCCGGTTTGTTCCTTGTGGGCCTGTCCATGGTCTTTGCCGCACTTTCAAATCGCACCAGTGGCGGGCTTTTAGGACTAGCAATCCCCCTGCTCGTCCTAACGGTCGTCTTTTCCGGTTCAGACTTCCGCCCGGGAAATAACGGAATTTATCAGTCAGCTGATAAGGACAGTGAGTACAGCGCGGTCTTCAGCAGTTCAACCGTGGATTTACGGGGCCTGAACAACATCACCGCCCCAAAAACCGTTGAAATTGATTCAGTTTTTTCGAAGCTTGATATTGCCTTACCGGCGAACGTGCCGGTCCAAATCGAAACTAACGGGCTTTTTCTTTCCAATGATGGTGCGCAGTTGCCCCAGGACAACATGAATTTTCCAGCAGACGCTCCGGTGCTCACGGTCAAGATTGATGGTGTCTTTTCCAGTTTTGACACCAGCATTTCAACACCGGGCCTCACCGAAACCAAGACAGATTTCTAAGGAGCAGACACCATGAACACCTCACCACAGAGCGAATCAAAGTTCCCTGCCGGCACGCTGGTTTTCGGTCTGATCCTGATCGTCATTGCGCTTGCCTCGCTCAGCCAGACCGTCTTTAACTGGCAGTTCGACACTCCCTTATTCTTCATCAGCCTCGTAGCATTGGCCGGTGTAGCCATGATTTTTTCGGGTATTGCGTCGGCACGCAAAGCTAAACTCAAGAACAACGACAACTTTTCTAGCAACAACAAATAACTTCAGGAGAAATCATGGATACCTTCTTTAACCAGATCCGTTCAATGCCACTACGCCGCGGTCCAGCCCGCATGGTCGCCGGGATCGCCGGCGGCATTTCCGAAAAATTCGGTTGGGATGTCACCTTGGTACGCATTGGCATGCTGCTTTCCTTCCTCCTACCGGTCATTGGTATTGGCGCCTACATCGTGGCGTGGCTGCTCATCCCGGCGCAGGACGACAGCATTGTGTTGCAGAAGATGCTCCGCAAGTTTTAATCATCTCTTCCCCATAGAGCGGGTTGCTTTCCATTAGTAGTGGAGGCAACTCGCTCTTGTGGTTTTAAACACGTAGAATCGAACACAACTCGATGCTCAATGGCGCGCGGAATCGAAAGACGTCCGAAGGGTTTTCCTCGGATATCCGGCGCCTAATGCACATAATATTTCTTAGGTTCACCGAATATTCGAGGTCTTCCCTGCTTACTAAGTGAGGGTTAATGCGCATTGGAATCATGACCTCGGGTGGCGACTGCCCGGGTCTCAACGCAGTGATTCGTGGAGCCGTGCTCAACGGCATCAAAAGTTACGACTATGAATTTGTTGGCTTCCGCGATGGCTGGCGCGGGGTCAAAGACGCAGACTACTTCGAGCTGCCACGCACCGCAGTACGCGGTATCGCCAAACAAGGCGGAACCATTCTGGGAACCTCACGCACCAACGCTTTTGAAGGTGAAAATGGCGGGGCGGAAAATATCGCGGCAATGCTCAAAGAGCACCAAATCGATGCACTGATTGCCATCGGTGGCGAAGGAACTCTGGCCGGCGCACAGCGCCTATGCGAGGCCGGTTTGCCGGTGGTGGGTGTGCCCAAAACTATCGACAATGATCTTGATGCCACCGACTACACTTTCGGTTTTGATACCGCCAACCAGATTGCCGTTGAAGCAATCGACAGGTTGCGCACCACCGGCGATTCACATCACCGGTGCATGATCGCCGAAGTGATGGGACGGCACGTGGGCTGGATTGCCCTGCACGCTGGCATGGCCTCCGGCGCTCACGCAATCCTGATCCCCGAGGTTTCCACGACCATGGAGGAAATCTACCAGTGGGTCCGCGAAGCACACGAGCGTGGACGCGCCCCGCTCGTTGTTGTCTCCGAGGGCTTTGTTCCCGAAGGTCTTGATGAAGCGTTTTCCGTGCGCGGGGTGGATAGTTTCGGCCGGGCACGGCTGGGCGGCATCGGTGAAATGCTCGCCCCACTTATCGAAGAACAGACGGGATTAGAAACTCGCGCCACGGTACTGGGACATATCCAGCGCGGTGGCGTCCCCACCGCCTTCGACCGGGTGTTAGCCACGCGTCTAGGTATGGCAGCTGTAGATTCGGTGGCGGACTCGGCATGGGGCACCATGGTGGCTATTCATGGCACCAAGGTAAACCGGGTGCCACTGCGAGCGGCGTTGAATAACCTCAAACGTGTACCTACCGATCGTTATGAAGAGGCGCGTGTGCTCTTCGGCTAAAACACGTTAAAAGAAATGGTCGTGTGCTTCCGGAATCCGGAAGGACACGACCATTTTTGATGCGTGGAGTGTTACTTGCTCGGTGGGGTACGCAAGAACCCGGTGAACCGGCCAGCGGTTTGTCCGGCGTCCGGGGCCACAATAACTTCTTGTGAGGCCGGATAATTACTTTCGCCATCCACCACGGTCAACACCGCTTCGGGATCAACATTGCGCTTGATGACACCTAAGGCAATCGGACCCGCTTCGAAGTGCAGGCTCGTCGAGGTCAACTTTCCAACGGTGCGTTCGCCAAGCTTAATCTCCGAGCCCTCGGCTGGAAGAGTATGCATCGAACCGTCTAGGTGCAAAAAGACCAGACGACGTGGCGGGTGTCCAATATTGTGCACCCGGGCAACGGTCTCTTGGCCCTTGTAACAACCCTTGTCTAGGTGTACCGCGGTACGCAACCAATCCAGCTCGTGCGGAATGGTTTTGTCATCATTTTCAAAGCCAAAGCGTGGTTCCCACGCCGCGATGCGAAGAGACTCCACAGCCATTGTTCCGGCAAGCTGTTCCTCGCCAACGGCCTGAGCCAGTCGATCAAGTTCAACAATACGCAAGAACCAAGGGCGCTCCAGACCGGGGTGGTCCTCGCGTGAGTAGGCCCAGCCACCAGCGTTGACCTGTGGCCAAGGGTTACGCCACACCAGGTCATTACAGGTGGGAATCTCGCGCACTGCACCGAGTACACCGTGGGTTTCGGAGAGATTCGTAATCTCTACACGCAACATGAATCGCATTGAATTAAGGAATTCACGCAGTGGCTCGGCACGGCCAAGCTCGGTAATGAGCAGTACCCGATCGGTGTCAATGAGCACCTTCATCTCATGCTCAATACGTCCCTGCACCGAGAGCAGCAGCGCCTGGCTAGATTCTCCGGGCTTCAGGTTGGTGATCGATTGGCTGCTGAGCGTGTTCAACCAGCTTTGGCGATCCTCACCGCGTAGCTCCAACACATCCAGGTGGCTTAGATCAGCAATGGCCTTGCCCGCAAAGAGGTCACGGGCTTCGCGGGTGGGTGCACCGTAGTGGGATGCCACACCGGCGTCTGCACCGGTACCTGCAATCGCTGACTGTCGGTCTAGGAGTACCGATCGGTACGAATTTTCGCTCATCTTTAGGATTCCATCGCTTCTGCAGTGACGCGCTTGAGGGCGGCCGAGGCATGTGCCTTGAGGTCGTTGTTGCCTAAGGAAACATCCCACCGCCAGAACAGGTTTCCGTTAACGAGTCCATACATTCGGGTGGACGAGGCATACTGTTTAGCATTTTTGCTACGCAGTAGCGCTTCGGTGGCCAGCTGGATACGCGGGCCATCAATGAGCCCGTAATAAAGTTCGGAGATTCCGCCAGGCTGCACAATATGAGCTTGGATCTTAAATCCCTCTTTGGTGTGCAATTTCTGCACATCATCTGCCGAACGTAGTGCCGGGAAGATATCTCCGGGCGTCATTCCTGGACCGGCGTCGGCATCTTGCTGTTGGCGTTCTAACGCCCAAAAACCGTTTTCCACGGACAGGATGCGTAGCTTGGTGCCATCGGCATCGGTCAGCCACGCCTCGCTACGGTATTCCAGATATGGTGCGCCAACGTCGCGGAAGGTGACATGTTGCCAGAAGTGCGGATCCGACTCTTCCCCTTCACCGAGGCGCCCGGTCCCTTCCCAGCTACCAATAAGCCAAGCAAAGGGGACGAGTTCCGGCGTGAGATCCGTGGGAATATCAAAAGCCATTAAACTAGCTGCTCCTTAAAGCCTCGTTAAATGAAAATAGCGCACACATTTTTGTGTGCGCTATTTTTACTTCTGCCCCTTGAAAAGACGCTTTACAACAAGTCCAGCGAATCCGGCCATGCCCAGACCTGCAACGGTCAGCAAGGCGAGGAAGAAAATTTCGAGTGCAAGGTAATTTTCATTCATGCCTACATCTTAGCCCGAGCGCCTTGCCATTTCCGACACTCGTGACGAAGCAGGCATCACATTTCTTCAATTAGTTCAACAAGGCCATCGCATACCAGCTCAGTGCCCCGGCCAGCAGCAAGATTCCACAGGCTAGCGCGAGTACTCCTGAGATAGTGCGCACACTGCGCGAGGACAAAGCCAACGCGCGCAAGCTACCGACCAGCAGTCCTGAAAGAATTCCGATGCAAAGCGCCGGAGCCCAGTCCGGGCCAAAGGTCAACGCGCTAGCTAGCGCACCAAGGGCGCCACCAATAAGCGGTGCAAGGATAAAGGTGATGCGGTCAGGCCAGCGGGTAATCGCGATAGCTCCGGCACCGAGCAGCGCCAACAACGTGGTCAGGGTGGTCCCAAGTGCCCCGTCGGTAAGCCCAATCGCAGCCCACCCGGCACCCTGGGTCACAATGGCCAAACCGGTCACTCCAGAGACCACACCGGCTAGTCGTCCCTCGGAGGAAGCACCACGCAATACTTGCGTAATGAAAATTAATAGCACGCCGGCGGCAATGACCTCCACGCTATGTGAAGTTTGCGTGGCTCCGGGCATAAAAAGGGTTGCCGCGGTGGACGCTAACGCACAGATCGAGAGGATCACGCTCAGGGTCCACGGAGTCTCCGAACGTGTCATACGAGGCCAAGCGTAGGCAAAAATTAGTTGCACCACTACGGCGACAACTGCCATTGCAAAGTTCACCGAACTCCAAGCGGCAGCTCCAAGCAATAGGGCGGCCGCCAGCAGCCCACTGATCAGTACCTTGATTCGCAAACCAAATTTCCCATCGGTAATAGTCGGGGCACTTGCATGTCCAGATGCACGCTTTGAATGGTTCTTTCCTTATACTGTGACACGTAAAAACTAAATTTTTGTAACTATTTGGCAGGAGGAAGTCCGTCATGGCGCACCTACTGCTCCTGAGCAATAATGCAGACACCGGCGCTCAGGTACTTCCGGCGTTAGAACTACTGCTTCACGAAGTTCGTTGCCTGCCTGCAAACTCCGAGGCTCTAAGTCAACTAGGTGAGAGCGAAGCGGTCATTCTTGATGCTCGCACCGACCTAGTCGCGGCCCGAACCTTGGCGCAAACCATACACTCTACAGCCAACCTGCCACTGCTTTTGGTCATTGGCGAGGGTGGCCTTGGAGTGTTGAACGCAGGATGGAACGTTTCGGATTTCATCATGCCCACCGCGGCACCCGGAGAACTCGAAACACGTATCAGACTGATCCTTTCGGCGCAGCCCGAAACCGTTGCTCCGAAGAACACTTCCGGATTAACCATCGATGAGCTTAGTTACACCGCTCGAATCGATCGCCGCATGCTGGATCTGACGTACAAAGAATTTGAGCTGCTCAAATATCTCTGGCAATTTCCTGGCCGAGTATTCACCCGTGAACAGCTACTACACGAGGTGTGGGGCTACGACTACTACGGAGGCACTCGAACCGTGGACGTTCACGTGCGTCGTTTACGCGCAAAGCTTGGTACCGATCACGAACAATTGATTGGCACCGTGCGAAATGTCGGCTACCGCTTCCACAGCGAAGTTTAAGTTTGTTCCGCTACTAGTCCACGCGCGGATCATCGGGCTAAGGTGAAGGTATGAGCGAACTGCCACAGACAACTTTGTCCATCCAAAAAACGCAAGGTGAACTGGAAGAACGCGACCTTTCCGACGTTCGCAAACTTGCCACCAGGGCGCAAGAATCCGATGGGAATCCCCCGCTCAGCGACCAGACTCTGGTGGCTCTAGCCACGGAAGATTCCGCCGAATCGGTACTCAGCCTGCGCGCAGAACTCCAGCTAGAACCAGGGGAAACTGCCTTGGTCGGCGTGCTTGTCGCGGTACGTGACACCACGTCAAATAGCTGGGTGGTAGAACTTGTGGTGCATCCAGAACACCGCGAGCAAGGAATTGGTTCAGCGTTGCTTGAACACCTAGGCGAAGACCTTGAATTGAGCAGCATTCAGGCTTGGGCTCATGGTGGACATCCAGCAGCTAAAAAGTTAGCAGCCGGCATCGGCCTTGCCACCGTGCGCGAGCTTTACAAGTTACGTCGTGATGATTCCGAAGCTTTAGAAGTTCCCGAACTCAAACAACGCAGCACGGTGCGTACCTTCCGCGTGGGCGAGGACGAGCCTGCCTGGTTGGCAGCAAATAGCGCCTCCTTCGCGCATCACCCGGAACAGGGCTCGCTGACCTTGACGGATCTAGATTCACGCATGGCCGAGGACTGGTTTGACCCTACGGGCTTCTTCTTGGCTTTTGATGCAGAAGAACAGTTGGTCGCCTACCACTGGACCAAGATCCATCCAGCAACAGCCGACGAGGTTCGCCCGATGGGCGAGGTATATGTCGTCGGTGTGATTCCCGAGGCACAAGGCTTGGGTCTGGGCCGAATCTTGACGGCTATGGGTGTGAACTACCTGCTGGAGCTCGGCGTTGGCTCGGTACTGCTGTACGTAGACGCAGATAATGAGCCTGCGGTAAACCTGTACCGGTCATTGGGCTTCACACTTTGGGACACCGACATCATGTACGGCCCACAGCCGATAGAATAATAGTGCCCCAGCGATAAACCAGTTTTTGAACGGTGCGTTGAGGTGCAATGAGGTTTCCACTTGCAGAAAGAAGCGAGTTAAGTAGATGACTACCACCCCGAAACAGCCGGCATCACAACTTCGTGATGTGCCAGCATCCAAGATGAATGAGGACCGCATTGAGCCGGCGATAAAATCGCCCGTGCGGCACCCCGAGGGTGATTTTAACAATGAACGCTTCTTGGACCGCGAACTATCTTGGTTGCACTTCAACGCGCGAGTCCTAGAACTCGCCGAAGACGCCAGCCTGCCGCTGCTTGAACGAGTCAATTTTCTCTCAATCTTCGGTTCAAATCTGGACGAATTTTTCATGGTGCGTGTGGCCGGGCTCAAACGCCGTATTGCCACAGGCATGGCAGTTCCCGCAGCCAACAGCATGAACCCGGTAGACCAGCTTGAACTGCTGCTCAATTCAGCTCATGAACTGCAGACCCGACATGCGATGGTTTTTGCCGACCAGGTACGTCCGGCATTAGCCGAAGAAGGCATTCGCATTACTCGTTGGGACGAGCTAGGCGATACCGAACGCGAAACACTCTCCGCATGGTTCGTCTCCCAGGTGTTCCCGGTACTCACCCCGCTCGCCGTGGATCCTGCCCACCCGTTCCCGTACATCTCGGGGCTATCGCTGAACCTTGCAGTGGTAGTGCGCAATCCACTGACCGGCAAGGAACTGTTTGCCCGTCTGAAGGTGCCGGACACCATTGCCAGGCTAGTAGGCATCGATGGTGTCAAAGCCGCTCACTCCTCCCAACGCACCGCACGCTTCATCCCGCTTGAAGCACTCATCGCGGTGCACTTGGATCTGTTGTTCCCAGGTATGGAAATCGTGGAGCATCATTTCTTCCGGGTGACCCGTAACGAGGACCTAGAGGTTGAAGAAGACGATGCAGAAAATCTTCTCCAGGCTTTGGAGAAGGAACTGTTGCGCCGCCGCTTTGGCCCACCGGTTCGTTTGGAAGTCGTCGATGATGTTAATCCGCAGATCCTCGAACTGTTGGTGCGCGAACTAAATATCGAAGACGACGAGGTCTTCAGACTTCCCGCTCCACTGGACTTACGTGGGCTCGGTGTTATCGCATCCTTGGACCGGACCGAACTGCACTACACCAAGCATGTTGGCCATACCTCCCGATTCCTCAACGAATCGGAAACCGCGAAGGCCGCCAACGTTTTTGGTGCGGTCCGCCGGCGCGACATTCTGTTGCACCACCCCTACGATTCCTTCTCCACCTCGGTGCAGGCCTTCTTGGAGCAAGCAGCCGCTGATCCTAAGGTCATGGCGATCAAGCAGACCCTGTACCGCACCAGTGGAGACTCCCCCATTGTTGACGCATTGATTGACGCTGCGGAGGCTGGCAAACAGGTCCTGGCCCTGGTGGAAATTAAGGCCCGCTTTGATGAGCAGGCAAATATCAGTTGGGCCCGCAAACTGGAGCAAGCCGGCGTGCACGTGGTCTACGGGATTGTGGGCCTAAAAACTCATTCCAAGCTTTCCTTGGTGGTTCGTAAGGAAGGCGACAAGCTACGTCGCTACTGCCATATCGGCACCGGTAACTACCACCCACGCACGGCCCGCTATTACGAGGACTTCGGCTTACTGACCTGTGATGAAGCCGTAGGCGAAGACGTTTCAAGACTCTTCAATCAGCTCTCGGGTTACGCCCCGCGCTCCACCTATCACCGGTTGCTGGTGGCCCCACGCACCGTACGTACCGGGCTACTTGAATTGATTGAAAAAGAAATCAGCAGTGCCGCCGAGGGGAAAGATGCCTCGGTCTACATCAAGGTCAACTCGATGGTTGATGAAGCCATTATTGACGCGCTGTACCGAGCCAGCCAGGCCGGGGTTAAAGTCAATGTGATCGTGCGCGGTATTTGTGCGTTGCGCCCAGGTCTTCCAGGCTTGAGCGAGAACATCGAGGTTCGTTCGATCCTCGGCAGATTCTTGGAACACAGCCGAGTATTCGTCTTTGCTAATTCCGGAGACCCCTTGGTCTATATCGGCAGCGCCGACATGATGCATCGAAACCTGGATCGTCGAGTGGAAGCATTGGTTTCACTCCGCGATCAGGAAGACATCGATACCATGACGGGACTAATGAAGCGTTATATGGATGACTCCACCATGAGCTGGCATTTGGGACCCGACGGGGCCTGGACCCGACATCATCGTGATGCCGATGGAAACCCGCTGACGGATATCCAATTTTGGCTCATGGAAGAACATGCCCGACGTCGAATGAGCGGGCTGCACAACTAGTGACCAGTACTCCAGACTCCCGCTTGGTGCTTTGTTCACTGCAACGTTCCAGCGATGCCGAAGAGATCCGACTCGGCGAATTTGAGGTAATTGCGGCCGGGGCGATCCCTTGGCGAATTGAACATGGACAATTGCAGGTGTTGCTCATCCACCGTCCGCGCTATGACGATTGGTCTTGGCCCAAGGGCAAGCTTGACGCCGGAGAATCAATCCCCGAATGCGCGATTCGGGAGGTCCGCGAGGAAGTCGGGCTGAACATCACCCTGGGACTGCCGCTAGCGGCCACCGCATACACGGTCAAAAACAAAACGAAGGTTGTCTACTATTGGGCGGCACAGGTTGGTGCTGGAATCATTGAGCAACCCGACGGGAGCGAATGTGATCAGTCGCTCTGGGTCCAGGCAGAACAGGCTCGGGAGCAGTTAACTAACCCCTCGGATATCGCTCCGCTCGATGACCTGATCAAGGCACATGCCCATCAGCGTTTAGAAAGCATGCCTCTGATCATCGTGCGTCATGCCAAAGCGAAGCCGCGCGGCAAATGGACTCGTGCTGAGGGGGAACGTCCGTTAGCTGCTACCGGCAGACGGCAGGCGCTCGCGGTGGCCCGGATGCTCGAAGCTTGGCGTCCATCACATGTCGCTTCTTCCCCCTGGATTCGTTGTGTCCAAACGGTGACCCCCTACGTGTCCCTGCACGAGATCAAATTGAAGACCATCAACGCGATCACCGAGCACGCGGCCAATCGAAAACCAGAGAAGGCCACCCGCGCCCTTGAGAAGCTCGTTGCCAAGACACGCTCTCAGGTGGTGTGCATGCATCGCCCGGTGCTTCCGTTAGTCATTGCAGTATTGCGTTCTAAGCTTCCGGCGAAGGCCGCCGCGGTGCTGCCGAGCAGTGATCCATTCTTAGAACCGGGCGGAGTTATTGTCGCCCATCAGGTGCCCGGATCCAAACATAAGTTCGTTTCGGTGGAGATCCACGCGCCTTATCACGACTAACCGCTGGACACGCGTTGCATCTACCCTTAAAAGCGACTATGACTAGAGGTGAGAGAAGTCACGTCCAAGGAGGCTAATGCCATGTCCGCTCATCAGCCAGAGCAGCCGGTTCAGAAGATTGTGCATCAAGGGTTGCGCCTGGATCATGACGAGAGTCGCCAGCGCTACAGCCTTTGGCATGGTTCGACCTTCATCGGTTTTATTGGTTATCAGCGCGAAGATCAGCTGGTGACCTTGCAACACACGATCGTGAATGAGGAATTCGGCAAGCGTGGTTACGCTCGTGCGCTGGTGACCATGGTGCTAGATAAGTTACGTGCCGAGGGAGCAAAAATCGTTCCGGAGTGCAGCTACGTGCAGGACTATTTGAACCGCTACCCGGAATACCACGACATGGTTGCCATACAATAGCTAGCGAAGTCTCACATTTCGCCTGTAGCTCTCGCGCGAGCTTCCGCGCTACAGCTACGATGTAATGGTGACTTCCCAGAACATCGAGACCCCATACGAAGATCTGTTGCGTGACGTGCTGGAAAACGGCACCGCAAAAGAGGACCGCACCGGCACCGGCACACTTTCGGTGTTTGGTCGTCAGCTCCGCTTTGATCTGAGCGAATCTTTCCCCCTGATCACCACTAAGCGGGTGCATTTCAAATCTGTCGCCGCGGAACTGCTGTGGTTTTTGCGTGGCGAATCGAATGTGAAGTGGTTGCAGGATCAAGGCGTGCGCATTTGGAACGAGTGGGCCGATACAGACGGCGAGCTCGGTCCGGTTTATGGTGTGCAATGGCGTAGCTGGCCCACCCCGGACGGTTCGCACATTGACCAGATTTCCGAGGTCATGGAATCCCTGCGCAGCAATCCGGAATCTCGTCGTCATATCGTTTCGGCATGGAATGTCTCGGAAATTAAGCACATGGCGCTGCCTCCGTGCCACGTGTTCTTCCAATTTTATGTCGCCGATGGAAAACTCTCCTGCCAGCTTTATCAGCGTAGCGCTGACATGTTCCTCGGAGTCCCCTTTAATATTGCCTCCTACGCGCTGCTGACCAAGATGGTCGCCGCACAGCTTGATTTGGAACCGGGCGAATTCATCTGGACCGGTGGAGACACACACATCTACACCAACCATTTGGACCAGGTTCGTGAACAGCTCAGCCGCGATCCGTATCCGTACCCAACGCTGGAATTCGCGTCCAAACCACAGTCGCTTTTTGACTACACGCTCGAAGACTTTGTGCTCAAGGATTACCAGCATCACCCAACGATCAAGGGGAGCGTTGCGGTATGAGTTCACGCCACGCCAAAGAATCTCAGAGCCTCATAGGTGCCATTTGGGCGCAGGGCGCCAACGGCATTATTGGTGCTGACGGCACGATGCCCTGGCATGTGCCAGAAGATCTCGCGCATTTTAAACGAGTCACAGCCGGTCATCCGGTGGTGATGGGTCGCAATACCTGGAACTCTTTCCCGGAGAAATATCGGCCGCTACCGAACCGAAGTAATATCGTGGTGACCTCCGGTGACCACGAGCAGCTACGCACCGCCGGCGCACTTCCTGTCGGCTCGGTAGACGAAGCCTTAGCTCTTGCTAAACAAAGCGAAGGCAGCGAAGAAATTTGGATTATCGGCGGAGGCAAGCTCTACGCCGCCACCCTGGATTTGTTGGACATCGCCGTGATTACACGGCTGAACCTCAATCCCACCGGGGATACCAAAGCCCCCACATTGACTAAAGACTTTGTCCTGTCCTCAGCCGACCCGGCTGAGCAATGGCACAGTTCAAAAAGCGGAACCGAATACCGCTTCGAATCCTGGATCCGTGAAAAGGACTAACCTACGTGAAAAAATACTTGAGCGAGCTCAAACAACACTCTGACGCCCTGTTTATCCTCGGATACATGCTGTTCCCGTTGCTCGCCCTTGTGGTAGCGGTGCTGGGATTCTTCATGGTGCTCGACGGCGCTAAGATCTTCGGCCTCATCTTGTTGTTGGTTCCCACCCAACTATTTATCTTTGCCGCAATGTGGGCGATCAAAAATCGCAAACTGTTGCTAGAGGAGAAGTAAAGCTTCTGCTTACTCAAATCACACTCGAACCCTGCTGGGGCTCGGGTGTGATTCTGCTTTAACTGCTGTAACGAACCGAGCCGGTTGCCGTGAAGCGTCCTAACATGGAGATATGACTTCATCTGTTGGATTTGTTGGTTACCGTGGCATGGTTGGTTCCGTGCTGATGCAGCGCATGCTCGACGAGGGCGATTTTGCGCAACTGAACCCGGTCTTTTTCTCGACGTCGAATGCCGGCGGCGCAGCCCCTAGCTTTGCGCAGGGTGCCGAGCCGTTGCAGGACGCCTACGATATTAAGACTTTGGCCAAGCTGCCGATTATCGTCACCGCACAGGGCGGAGATTACACCTCTAAGGTGCACAGCGAGCTGCGTAAGTCCGGTTGGGATGGCCTGTGGATCGATGCAGCCTCAACCTTGCGTATGAACGAAGACTCGGTCATCGTATTGGATCCGGTGAACCGAAATGTCATCGACCAGTCGTTGGTCGCAGGCGTTAAAGACTTTGTCGGCGGCAACTGCACCGTCTCATGCATGCTTATGGGTTTGGGTGGGCTGTTCAAGAACAACCTGGTTGAGTGGAGCACTTCCATGACCTACCAGGCAGCTTCCGGTGGCGGCGCACGCCATATGCGCGAGCTGCTGACCCAGTTTGGGGACATCAATTCGGCGGTCTCCGCCGAACTAGCTGATCCAGCCTCCGCCATCTTGGACATTGACCGCAAGGTGCTCGAAGCTCAGCGCGGTGGACTGGACGCCAGCCAGTTTGGGGTACCGCTAGGTGGCTCGCTGATCCCATGGATCGATGCGGACCTAGGCAACGGCCAGTCCCGCGAAGAGTGGAAGGCCGGAGCCGAGACGAACAAAATCTTGCAGACCTCCGAGGATCATCACATCATTGTTGATGGCCTGTGCGTGCGTATCGGCGCGATGCGTTCACACTCGCAAGCGTTGACCATCAAGCTGAAGGATGACCTCACGGTCTCGGAGATCGAATCGCTGCTCGACGAGGACAATGAGTGGGCCAAGGTGGTGCCAAATGAAAAGGAAGCCACCATGGATAGGCTGACCCCGGTCGCTGCCTCGGGCACCTTGGATATCCCGGTGGGCCGTATTCGCAAGCTGGAAATGGGACCTAAGTACATCTCCGCGTTCACCGTCGGTGACCAGCTGCTCTGGGGCGCCGCAGAGCCGTTGCGCCGCATGCTGGCCATCGCTCAGGGTCGCCTGTAAAGACAAACATTTAGCCCCTTCGAATTCGATTCGAAGGGGCTTTTTGTGCGCTAAAGCGTTAAATCAATGAGCAACGGTTCGTTGACCAGTTCAATGCCAAAGCGTTGTTGTACCCCGGCACGCACGGCGCGGGCGACAGTCAGTAGGTCTTCAGCGGTAGCACTTCCCCGGTTGGTGACCGCCAGGGTGTGCTTGGTCGACAAGCTAGCGCGGCCATGAGCCAAACTGAACCCCTCGGTGCCTTCGAGCCCGAAGCCCTTGGAGAATCCCGCCTGATCGATCAGCCAAGCTGCGGAAAGCTTCACCAGGCCGTCAGTGTCCACCGGATAATTTGGGGCACCTTCTGGCAATCGTTCAAGCACCGATACGTCAACAATTGGGTTGGTGAAGAAGGACCCGGTGGAGTGCGAATCCACGTCCTTCGGTTCGTAAACCATGCCTTTGGAGCGGCGTAGTTCAAGCACCTGCTGGCGCACCAGCTGTGCCGGGGCCGATTCACCGGGGGCAACGCCCAAACGGCGAGCTAGTTCCGCATAACGTATCGGCGCCGAATCATCCGTACGAGTATGCTCAAAGGCAACTTCGAGCACCACAAAGCGTGGTGAACCGGCAACGCTGGTGCGCTTAATCAGCGAATCCCGGTAAGAAAATTCGAGCTCTTCACGATGCAGCGTCAGCCCGGTACCTAGGTGGCGGTCATAAACCCGCGCCCACGCCAGGTGCTGGGACACGTCAGCTCCGTAGGCACCCACGTTCTGCACCGGGGTGGCCCCGGCACAACCGGGGATGCCGGACAGCGCCTCCAAGCCGCTCAGTCCCTCTACGAGGCTGTACTCCACGCAAGCGTCCCAATTCTCACCGGCAGCGACGCGCAACAACACCGTATTGGTGTCCAAAGTTTCAAGCTGCAACCCTCGGGTGGCGATCTGAATGGCGGTTCCCCGGAAGCCACGATCGTTGATCACCAGGTTTGAACCTCCACCGATGAGCAGTACCGGTGTCCCGGCAGCGTCGGCTGTAGCCAGCGCAGAGACCAGCTCTTCTTCGGTACCTGCCACCACCAACTGGTCGGCGGGCCCGCCGACCTGTGAGGTCGTCAAATTCTTCAGCATGCTCCTACTTTCGCATATTTTCGCGGTGCTATTTTTCGCTTCGGTGATCGGCTACATTCGAAGAAAGGAAGAAGGCCAGGACCACCAGAATCGAGATGGAACCTAAGGCCGGCAACAGGCCAATTGCCCCAGCTAAAAGGCCCAGCAGCGGCGGTCCGCCTAAGAACGCGCCATAACCAATGGTGGAGACCACCGAGACGCGGGTCGCTGCCCGCAGTGGGTCCTGTGAGGCGGCGCTCATGGCCAGTGGGAAAGTCAGGGCAACTCCCATTCCCCAAATGGCTAAGCCAATAAATGCTAAGGGCAGGTTTCCAGCAAAGGCAAAAAGCAAGACACCTATCAGGGCTGCAATGGCACTGGATCGAATCATGATCACGCGTCCCAGACGCAAGATCAGATCACCGGATAGTAGCCTCGTGAGAGTCATGGTGCTGACAAATACGCCATACCCAATCGCGCCGGTGGCCTCGCTCGTTTGGTAACCGTCGGCCAATGCCAAGGCTACCCAATCCCCTGCTGCTCCCTCGGCCAATGCCATGCCTAGGACCAGCACGCCAAGCAAGATGGTTTGTGGTTCTTTCCACGCTTGGGCCAGAGACGGGCCCGAATGGTTGCGTGGGGTACGGCTGAAATCTTCACCGAAGCTCCGGGCACTGACCAGCACCGTCACCACGATAATCACGCCCATCACCGCATAGTGCACATAGAGCGGCAGATTAGCCGCCGCTGCCAGCGCGCCAACGCCGGCCCCCAGCACGGTGCCAATGGAGAAAAATCCATGAAGCGCCGGCATAATGCTTCGGCCCAGCGCCCGTTCCATGGCTGCGCCCTGAACATTCGAGGCCACATTCCACGAAGCGGTACCCAATCCTTGAGTGAACAGGAAAATCCCGGTCAGCAAGGTGGATTCAAACACCGAGGCGCTGATACCGATCAGCAGCAACGAACAACCTGCCAGGGTCGAAGCGATGCGCATGACGCTGGTGGCTCCTAGCCGCAGCACTGCCTGTCCGGACAACGCCACGGACAAAAACGAACCGGCGCTCAGACACAACAGTAGTAAGCCCACATTTGCGTGGTCTAGTTGCAAGGCATCGCGCAATGCCGGGAGCCTGGAGACCAGGGCAGAGATCAAGAGGCCGCTGGCCAGGTAGGCGGCAAGTAGCCCGTTGCGCCAGGCGAATACCGTGCCCTCGCCGCCTAGTTGCTTGTTCAGAGCTGGACTACCGCCTGGCACTTCATCAGTACCTTCGTGCCGTTAGCGGTGACCGTCAGGTCCACGCGTGCCGTTTGTGCTTCATCGTCCAGTGCACCGATCTTACCCTCAACCTCAATGGCGGTACCTTCGGCATCGCTCGGGTTGCTCCCTGCGGGATCTTCCACCACTACCGGCTTGGTGAAGCGGGTCTGGTAATCCACAATGGCGCCCGGGTTTCCTACCCACGCGCCGACAAGATCAACAACAGCACCCATGGTAAACATGCCGTGGGCGATTACCGAGGGTAGCTCAACTTCGGTTGCAAAGCGTTCGCTGTAGTGGATCGGGTTGAAGTCTCCCGAGGCACCTGCGTACCGCACCAGGTCACCACGGTTCACCGTGACGGTCTTTGAACCGATTACTTGACCTTTTTCTAGACTAGAGAATTTGATCATGGTTTAGTCCCCTGCCCGTACCAGTAGCGATGATGTGGTGGTGGCGACCTTCTCGCCGGACACCGTGGTGATTTCGGCGCGCGTGGTGATCATTGCACCGGCACCCATTTCGCGGATCTGGTCCACATAGAGTTCTGCCAGCAGTTCGTCTCCGGCCACGATAGGGCGGTGGTGGGTGAAACGCTGATCTGCGTGCACCACACGTGAGAAGTCAATTCCGGAGGCAGGATCTGCGATCAGCTGAGCATCTGCTCGCTGCGCGATAATGATGACAAAAGTTGGTGGGGCCACCAAATCTGCGTAACCCAATGCTTGGGCGGCCTGCACGTCAAAGTGCGCCGGGGAGCTAGCTTTTGTGGCCGTGGCGAATTCACGAATTTTTTCGCGACCTACCTGGTAGGACGCGCCAGCGGGGTAAATATGCCCCACGAGGTCAGGGTTGATACCCATTAGTTCTCCTGAACGTTGCGAGTTACTCGGTTACTTTTGCTTCTTGGCGCGCGGAACGGCAAGCCCATTGGCGATACGCCACTTGCGGGTGTCCCTGGCACGGATAACCAAGCCGATGATGTGGCACAGCATGCCAACGATCATGATGCCTATGGCCGTGTATACCAGCGACAGCGAGGGGATGTTCGAGCCAATAATTGCCAATATGATGCCAAAGCCCATGACCCCCATGGCAGTGAACACAAACTTTTTGTAGCGCGGTGAGGCCGCTTCCCATGGAGTGTTGGTCATGGCATCCAGTTTAGTTCAGAGTGCGCGGTACAAAGCCCAGATGAAGCGATAACACGGGTGAAACTCAGAACAGTGGTGATTGTTCTTCGAAGAACTCACCGCGTTGCGCTTCGACATTCACTTCACGGGTTTTCAACTCCGCCGCGTCTAGCAAGCGCAAAGTAGTGTTTTCCCCGCTGTCGACCAGGATGCTCTGCCCTAGTACTCCGCGCACGCGCAGATTCATTTCATGGCCGGCAATGGGCTCCGTCCACGGATGTACTGTTTTTGAATCCCAGGCTCGCACCACTTCCAGAGCGTAGGCAGGCTGCACCCACTTTTGGTCTAGCAGTTCCACTCCGTAGGCGGCTAGTTCACCTTGGGACTCCAAGAATTTCTTGGCACGTGTCGCCTCTAACGCATTGGCTGCGTCCAAACTTACTTCGTCTAGCTCCCAGGAGGTCAGCCCCTTGACCTTGGATTTCTGCCGGACTTGTTGTTTAAGACCCACGTGCTCAGTCACTAGATCTTCCAACACTCGAATCGCACCACCGTCACTGGCACGCGCCACATATCGGGCGCTCACCGCTCCTTGCTGTGCCAGACGGGTCCATTTACTCTGTGTGGAGGTCGTACCAACCTTGGTGGCTCCATGGGCAAAACTTGCGACATAGAGGAAATGTGGTTGCTCTAAATATTTGCGCAGGCCCTGTGGTGCTTCACCGGTCTTGTGAAACTGGTGCATGAATTTGCTCTGGTCCAAGCGCCGACACCCGTCGCATTGAGTTCCGGTATTTAGTCCTTTGAGCTTGGGGCAGCTATGCAATGTTCGTGAGCCATCATCACGCATGGTGACATAACCTAAACAAAATTTAGTCTGCCCAACGCGCAACCTGATTGAGCGGTTTTCACTCAGTGGTTCGTTAACCCATTCTTCACCGCGACGCAGTCTGAGCACTGGGACTGGCTCATGCGGCGAGAAGCTAATGCCATGGCAAAGCTGCCGGTTTTCACGTTCGAGAATCATCTGCGCCTTTCAACAAGTTCTGCATTCAACGTTAGAGCATTGAACATCTCGGATCTGCACGCGCAATGTGCATCGGATTCATGCGCAATTCTTAGTCGACAGGATTAGGGTTGAAAGAAAAGACGAACAAATAGTGTGTTTCGAGTCTGCTAACTGAGCTAGAGGTGGTCGAGATTTCTTCCAATTCAGATGAACCCCACGCGGTGATTCCAATGCCTGCCACGGAGTTTTCAAATTCCAACGGCGCCATGGTCTACGATTTCGCTCATTCGCTACGGCAGTCGCTTCCGAAGTTCATGATGGAGTACCGTTTCGCCGCTGACGAAGTGCTGACTAAGGTTTCGATTCTGCGCGAGGAGTTTTTGTACCTGCACAAGTACAACCCCATCGAACATGTTTCGTCACGCGTGAAATCTCCGGAGAGTATTCTGCGCAAAGTCGTCAAACGTGGCATCAATCCGGATCTGGCATCCATTCGAGCCAACATCACCGATATTGCAGGTATCCGTATCACTTGCAGTTTCATCAAAGACACTTACAAGGTACTGCACACGCTCACCGCACAAAATGATCTGAAAGTGTTGCAGATCAAGGACTACATCAAGCATCCAAAACCCAATGGGTATAAGAGCTTGCATCTAATTCTGGAGATCCCGGTCTTCCTATCCGAAGGTCCAGTCCCGGTCATCGTTGAAGTCCAAATACGCACCATCGCCCAGGATTTTTGGGCAAGTCTTGAACATAAGATTTTTTACAAGTACGAGGGTGATGTTCCTGAACATCTGGTCGAAGAGCTCACCGATGCGGCAAACGCCGCGGAAAAGTTGGACTTGCAAATGCAACGGCTCCATACCGCGGTTCATGGCCACGATGTTAATGCAGAGTCTCCCACGGTGGGGGAACCGTTCGACGAGACCTTGATGGAACAGGTCAGAGCTCTGGCGATGAAGTCATCATCCAAAGAAGAGTAAGAAATATTTAAACGAAGAAAGCCTCGAAAACTCTAGGAGTTTTCGAGGCTTTTGTCGGTAGCGGCGCCGGGACTCGATCCCGGGACCTCACGATTATGAGTCGTGCGAAAGTCACTACCAAGCTTAGAGCTTCCGCATGATTCCGGGGTTTTTCCATAGTGTCGGTAGGCATGGATAGCCTAGGTAAGCCAAGGAATGGCTACACCTACCGGCTACACCAAAGGGGAAACCGAACCGACATGGCAAGAGGTAAGGGCGAAAGCTCTATATACAAGGACAAAACCAAAGAGATCTGGCGCGCAGCCATCGAACTCCCGCCAAGCATTGACGGTAAGCGGAGGCGCAAGGTCGTTTCGAGCAAATCAAAAGCCAAGGTTTTGCAGAAGCTCCGAAAAGAGCAGAAGACATTAGAAGAAAACGGCGATCTAATCACTAAGAGTATGACGCTCTCCGATTGGATGACCTGCTGGATGGACAACATAGCGCCACGCAAGGTTAGGCCTAAGACCCTGGCAGGTTACAGGTCCGTAGTAGATGGGTATGTCATCCCTATTCTTGGCAAGAAGCCGCTAGACAAGTTGACTCCTGCGCATGTGCGCGAGCTTCATAAAAAGATGGAGGGAACACCAAAGGATGCCGAACTGCGCACCGTGAAGAAAACGGAGTGGCCGGCGAACACGGTAATGCTTTCGAGCACCTACGTTCTACTGGCGCACAACACTCTTTCGGCGGCACTCAAAGCCGCCTACCGTGAGGGGCGCATAACGTCTAACCCTTGCGAGAAGGTGGACAAGCCTAAGAAGCGAGTCACTAACGAACTGGCACTCACGACGGATGAAGCTATTCGGATGCTTCGCCACTGCGTCATTGCCACCGAGGGGAACCTGTGGTCAACATACCTGCTCACTGGTGCGCGCCGCGGTGAGATTATTGGCTTGGAAATTGACCGAGTTACAGATGTGCTCGACTTGTCTTGGCAGTTGCAGCGAATCCAGAATATTGATTCCGCTCCAACGGACTTTGAATATCGCCATCTGCATAGCACCTTGTATCTGACGCGTCCAAAGAATAGTGCTGGATGGCGTATCATCCCGCTCGTGGAACCGTTGAGATCGATTATCAGGCTTGAGATTGGCGATCGCAAGGAAGGGCTAGTGTTCACCAATAAGGGTGTGCCATGGGACCCTGACCGCGTGACAAAGAACTGGAAGAAGGAATTAGCCGCGGCAAAACTGAATCCTGAGATTGATTTGCATGGAACGCGCCACACTGTAGTGGATCTGCTTTTTGCGGCTGGTGTCCCCGAAGCGATCATTATGGAGATTGTTGGGCACTCAACGCGCATGGTTACGCGAGGTTATCGCTCGCGTGGTAACCGTGAGATTTTGAAGGATGCTATGGAGCGAATGAGCGCCATGATAGCTTCCGGCACAGATCCGCGTTCTATCGAGCCTCCTGCCGCATAGATTGAATGCGCATAGATCTCACGCTCCAAGCCAGCCTTACGCCTACAACTTCGCTACGTATTTTTTTAGCGCAGCAACCGTGGCGATTTGGTATTTGATGACGTTCCCGTTTTTTGTCATGGGCACTTTGATTGGGCCGGTCTTTTTGAGCAGTGGCTGATATTTCTTTGCTAGTGACGCGTACATGTAGCCGATTTTTCGACCAGTGGTGTCATGCAGGACTACGGCGTTGCGGTCGTGCTTATTCTTTGGCTCAGGAGAGGCTACTAGGTATCCAGGCTTGAGGTTTCGTATCTGCCGGTCGGTCAGATAGTACTCTTCGCCGACCACGGCGGAACTCATTGTGTCGCTCTCCGGTATTGGCAGTTCGGATGGCTTGTTCTTTGCTACGTCTTTGGCGATTGCGTCTGCGAGTGTTTTGAAGAATGACATGACCTGATTCTAGGAAAAAAATAATGCCCCGGAAACTCTCCATGAGTTCCGAGGCGTGATTTAAGTTTGACAGCCCCCGCCAAATTGATCTTTGACGAAGGCTGACTGCGAGTTTACCGCCGGGCATCGGACCCCCATCCGTCACCCTATGAACTTTCGTCCCGTTATCTTTTTGATAGTCCCTAAAAAGAGGATCATAGGGACTGTCGGCCGACCAATCTCGGCATGGTGTCTTGCCCCTGTCTAACCAATGATCCGGGGGGTGTTGCCACCGAGATTGGGATGGCAGCGTGGTGATTGCTGATTAGGGGCGCGGCGCCAGAAAATGGACGCCTGTCATAACGTGGATGTAAGACTTCGCTACCGACGGTTGGTCGACCTTGAACAGAAACTAGTTCAAAGGAGCACTAGCCATGATCACCACGGACATCGATATTTTCCTCGGACTCGACGTAGGGAAAACCGACCACTGGGCCTGCGCCGTCACTAAGGACGGCACCAAAATATGGAACAAGACCCTGCCTAACGACGAAGCCAAACTCGTCTCGGTCTACCAGAATCTCAGTGCCAAAGGCACCGTCCTGGTCGTCGTGGACCAGCCAGCCACCATCGGAGCCCTCGCTGTTGCGGTCGCCCAGAACCTCGGTATTCCGGTGGCCTACCTGCCCGGACTTTCGATGCGGCGGATCGCAGATATGTATCCCGGCACGGCGAAAACCGACGAAAAAGACGCGTTCATCATCGCGGACGCGGCCCGCACCATGCCGCACACGCTGCGCAGCATCCAGGTCTCTGATGAGGATGAAGCCACCTTGGGCATGCTCACCGGATTTGATCTGGATCTAGCCAGGCAGATCACCCAAACCAGCAACAGGATCCGCGGACTGTTCACCCAAATCCACCCACCACTAGAACGAATCCTCGGCCCATGGCTGGAACACGACGCGGTACTTGAAGTCCTCGCAGCCTGGCCCACCCCAGCCGCGCTGAGGCATGCCGGCAAAGCCCGGATCGATGCGAAGCTGAAGAAATACGGAGCTCGCCGGCACACCGCGTGGGCTTCAACCGTCATCGACGCCTTGGATGAACAGAGCGTCATCGTGGTCGGCACCGACGCCGCAGGCTTGGTCATCCCTCACCTAGCACGACAAATGATTTCCTTGCACGCACAGCGAGCTGATGTTGCTGCACATCTTGAAACCATGGTGGAGGCCCACCCTCTTTACCCGGTCCTGACATCCATGCCAGGGGTCGCTGTCAGGACCGCCGCGATCATCATCGCCGAGATCTCCGGCAAGACCTTCACCAGCGCCGCAGCGTTGTCTTCCTACGCTGGTTTGGCACCGACCACGCGCCAGTCAGGGACTTCGATCAAGTCCGAGCGAGTCAGCCATTCAGGCAATAAACGATTGAAACGTGCGCTCTTCCTTTCGGCGTTCGCGTCCATCCGTTTCGATCCAGCCAGCCGCGAATATTACGACCGGAAACGAGCTCAAGGTAAACGCCATAACCAAGCACTCATCGCGTTGGCGCACCGTCGACTGACGGTCCTGTTTGCGATGATCCGGGATGGCTCACTTTATGATGTTCCGGAGCTGAAAATAGCTTGACACAGAACATAGGGGCACCCCCCAAGAAAACGATTGTTCCGCGTAAAACCTATGCTCATGATATTGGGCGAAACCTATTGGTGTAAATAGTTTTTTCCGGGAATTTATGAATATGAATCATATATACGCAAACTGAAGTAATCCCCGAAATGGGTTGTATTGGAGTTCCCTGAGTAACTAGAGTCAAGAGTGGCGATAAGCCGCGCTTTACAACCTCTAGTCAGGCGATAAATCTATTTCCCCAAGAGTTGATTCATACTAGTGGAACCCGTCAGTAACCCCAAGTGCTGGCGGGTTGCCTATTTAACGCAGAAAACCGCCCCACTCTCGCAATGAGGATGGGGCGAAATTCTACGGGTTTCGGTACAACATGTCGTGGTTACAGTTGTTACGCAGAATTATCGTCTTTCTATCTGCCGAGTATTCGAATGTTACCCGGTTTCCATCCCGATCGACATAGCACTCCCATATTCCGGAAGTGCCCTTCATCTTATGAGAATTAAGTCGAGGATTCCGAGGATTCTCAACGAGAAGCGTTATGCATTCCGCGATACGCTCCTGCATTTGTTTAGGCTTTTTTTTCGCAGTCTTCTTAAAGCTGTCCGGGATCTTAAATAGGTAACTCATGCTCAATCGTCGAACAACCAAGCTATTGCATCTTCAGCTGAAGAGAACTCATGCGTACGCCCATGTTTTATATCCTCGGACGCTGCACGCTCACCTGCTTGCCACTTATCAGTCCAATAATAGGCCTGGCCAGGAGACGCAATTATAAAACGCTCAACGTCTAGGCCGTTCATGCTAGTTTGATTCCCTGCACGAGCAGAAGACAAGCTAACCTGCGTTGGGGCCACCAATTGAGTCGCCGGAAAGTAAATAGAAGACGAGATGACGAAAGATGCCACAGCGACCTTTCCGCTAGTGGATAGAACCTCCACTTCGCTTCACCCGCCTTACGTTCTATTAGTCTGCTTATTATCGTCGTATCGAGAAATTACAGCATTCAACATCTGCTGCATTTCCCTCAGCCGTTCAACACTGAATGAAAATGATCCACCAGCATTCACCCTAAGAGCTTCGCCATTTGGCGGCCCCATGGGTGGCATTACGTGCCCTAATCGGAGGTAGAACAGGTCGTCTGAACCAAACTGCGTGTCCGGACCAGAAGTGATCATCATCTGATTAACGAGAAAAGGCTGCTCATATGGATTATCTTCCCACTCTATACTGAGCTGATACTGATTCGGGTCTGCTTCCATACGCTCTATGTTTGCATAAAATGCTGACTTTTCCATATACATGTTTCCAATGACACCATTACGGCCTGTGCTGAAAGTGAAAGAACCCCCCATTCTTGCTTGAGGATAGGCGATTATTTTTGCGGTTCAATCCAATCAAAAATATGGGTGCAAAGCTTGCAGAATGGAATCTTAGCGTGTAGAATTAATATCAGAAAGGAGGGACAGAGTGGATCAAATTGGAGCACTCCTAGCAGGACTAGGAATCTTCCTCGGAGGACTTGCAAGACTGATAACAGCCACCAAGTCTAAGAAGAAGAAAAAGTAAAGGTGAACCCCGGCTAGGCGAATTAGCCGGGGGTCACCCTCCAATCCACTTTGACACATTATGAACAAAACAGGAATCGCACTCGTTGCGATAGCAATAATCGTTTTCTTCCTGCCAGTAGCCGCCCTAGTGAAGCTTCTACTGGGAGTTGGCGCGCTTCTCATTGGCGTTTCAATGATCATTCGGGCGGTGAAGACAAAGAAATGACCATCCGCTACCTAACAATTGCGGGCATCGCGGGCCGGATCGGCATCTCTCCTACGACGGCCAAGAAGTATGCAGACGAGGGGAGGTTGCCGGACCCGGACGCGGTGACCGGAGATGGGCCAAAGAGTGTGCGAGGCTGGCTCCCTGAGACTATCGAAGCTTGGAACGCCGCCCGCCCTGGCCATGGTGGACGGCCTCCGAAAGCGACCGCCTAGCAAACTGTCTGATTGCCCCGCTACACTTTTATAAACACTTCTTGGAGGAAACTTTGTCTCGTGCAACCAAACGCGTCATTGGCAACGTCTCAGTTCTGACCGTGCTCGTCGCGTTGGTCGCTGTGCTCGTATTCTCTGCGATGAGTCCAACGTTTTTGAAGAACGACGCGAAACTAACCGCCGAAGCAAACGCCGGGACACCCATCGTTCAAGCGATGAGCACGCCGAAGCCTACGCCCACTAAGGCCGTAGACCCAGCTCAAGCATGGGCTGATGACCAAATGATTTCTCTTTTGAACGGCAATTCAAAATCATCGTTTGACGATTTCAACCCAGAAATTGCGCACCACTATATTGAATCTTGGAGCCAGCCGAAACCGGGCGTGCTCGCAATTACAGTCAAAGATAAGAACTGGTCTAAGTGTGACCTTGATTCTCTCGGAATGAACGTTTTGGATACTGCTGGTTGGGATAACCCTGGTCTGGTTCAAGTTGTAGTTTCCAGTGAGAGCGGAAGTCTCGTTAGGGAAAGCCTCACGAATGAGGAAAATAAGAATCGAAAGTCCGCTATCCCTGATAGCTGCGCATAGCCTAACTTAAACGCGTAAAGCGAGGCACCCGAATAACTTAGGAGATTACCCGTGAAACGTCTTGCCCCGCTCGCTCTTATTGCCGCACTCGCGCTCACTGGGTGCGTTTCTACTGAGCCGTCCGCAGAGAGCACGCCAGCGCCAACTGTGAAGCCCGTAAAGGAGACTGCCAGCGCTGATCTTGCCGCGCTCAAAAGCGAGGCTATCAAAGCTGGGCGGCCAGAATCAGCATGGGATAAAAACTGTGCCGCTTGGGAATTGCCGTCCAATAACGGAGAGAACCAAGCTTGGGCAAACAAGCTTGGCACTGCTTGGCTCGCCGCGCACAACAACGCCGGATGCCCCGACGCTATCACCTGGCCGAGCTACTACGTAGAGTCCTGGGGTAGCTCCAAAACCGGGGAGCTCACAATCTATGCCGAAGATACAGAATCTACCGAATGGGTAAGTATCGCTCAGGATGTCATGTGCAAGGTATCCAAAGATTCGACTGTAGAGAATGTTCGCGTACTCACGGTTTCCGGTGATGCTAGGGCTCATTGGGGCAGAGCTGAAATGAAAAAAACAGACGTTTGTTAAATGCGAAAATTCCGGCACTCACTATTGTGAATGCCGGAATTTTCTTTAGATGCTAGATGAAAACGCCGTTGCTAACAGAGTAGCGACCGTCAGAGTAACGCTTGCCAATGCGTCGCTTGTTGAGCATCTTCTGTAGCTGTTCATAGCGGCGACGGCTTGCTGGAATGGTGGCCGAGCTACCGAATCCCCAAACAGCAGCGGCCTTGGAGAATTCATTCCAAGTAGACGTGCCTGCTGCGCCGTCGATCTTGAACTTAGACGCAGGGTAGTAACCGCAGTTGCGTAGCCACTGTTGCATTGCTTTCTGAGACATCTCGCCCCAGCCACCGTCCACAATTCCCTTATAGGTGCCAGCAAGCTTCAAATACCGCTGAAACTGCTTCTTCGTCTCGGTGCCAAATTCTGCATCGATGCGGAGGATAACGCCGTCGTACGTCCAAACAACTGTTCTTGCCATGATTGTTGCTCTTTTCTGCCCGTTTTTGGGCGTAGAAAAACCCCGTCACCGTTTGGTGCGGGGCTGGTTTATTAGGGGCTGTTAGTTGCCCTTGACCACGGAATCGAAATCGTCAGGTTCGGGCGCTACTACTTCCTGCGCTGGCACGAGATAGCCACCGAGTAGCGCGATGCCAGCAGTGAGAACTACGCTGATTGCTGCCTCGATAGCCTGCGCATCCACGCCAGCAAGATTCAGCGCCCACACGATGATTGCAGCGATTGCAGCGCCCACACCCGCGCCTGTAGCCGACGCGGTAGTAACTTTTCCGATAGAACGAGTTGCCATTTTGGTAACCTCTACTTTCCGTTTTGAGTGTTCAAATATTTCTGCCAAGCACGCTTGGTCTCCTTGCCGAACTTCCCATCGACCAAGAACTTGGAAGCTGGGTAATGGCCCTTGTCCTGCAAGAAATTCTGTAGGGCGCGAATCGACATGCTGCCGAAAACGCCATCGGCAACACCCTTGTAATAGCCCAAATCCTTGAGCCATTCCTGCACAGCAATCCACGTGTGTTTGCCAGCCTGACCGTCAATGGCACGCGAGTATTTGCCGATAACAGTCATGAGGATCTGCAAGGCGCGCACGGACACCTTGCCGAAATCACCATCAGCTACGAGGTTCGCGTAATCGGTAGGCTTAGACCCCGATGGCTTCGGGGCACTCGGCTTAGGCTTCGGCTTCGGCTTGGACTGCACAGGGGTGACGTTGCCAGTCTTAGCCGGCGCAGAACCGGGCTTGATGCCGAACTTTTTGAATGCCAGCTGCGGGTCATAGTCGGAGTTCGGATTACGCCAGTCAGCCCAAAACTCTAGGTGCAAGTGCGGTGCGGTCTGATTGCCTGAGCGGTCGTTATAGCCGAGTAGATCCCCGGCCTGTACCTTGTCGCCAACACTGAGCCCAGCAACCGGCTTCATATGGTTGTATCCATTGCCCTCGCCGTCCGGGTTGCTGATCAGCGATCCGTTGCCGGTACGCCCCGGAGCCCACGTGCTGTTGCGGTTGCCGTTACCAGCGGTGCGGTGAGTCTTGCGCACGGTGCCAGCAAACGCGGCGTATACCGGCCTGCCGGTCTGGCCGGGCTTAGGTGGAGCAATGTCCATGCCCTTGTGCCCACGGTAGCCACCACTGTCACCATGATTCTGAGTAAGTCGCCCATCGAACGGGCTTACCATCGTGCTCATATTTACTTCTCCATCTGTGAGTGAAAGGAATTCTTGCCACCGATCAGCAAGGCGCATTCCGGCTGGGCAATTTTTGCGAGTCCAGTCGAAGTGCTGCTTTACTTCTGTGCGGGTTAGGCCGTGTTCGGCGCGTAGCTCGGCCACCACTTCGGCAGCACGCTTGAAAGCCGCGTTGTAGTCGCCGTCAGCGTTCACGCAAATCTCTACAGCGATCGAATCCGCTGCCGAGGGGCCGGCATGCCAGCACTTCGCAGTGTCCGGGTAAGAGCGGATCGCTTGAACGTCATCGACTTGGATATGCCAAGATGCTTGACGTGCTCCCCCGGAACTCTGCAAATTTGCGTGTGCCTGGGCATTGGCGCGGATCTTCTCATTCGCTGTTTCGTGCACGGTGATTGATGTGCACTTGCTGATGCCGTCGTAAGTCCTGTCCGTACTCTTGACCAGTTGCTCTTTCACGGGGCCGCCTCTCAAAGGGCATAAAAAATAGCCCCAACCAAAAGGTCAGAGCTGCGGGGAAATACTGCGGTCAGATAGTGCTTGTGTCGTGATCTTCCACTGGCCGGCGAGGAGGCTCGGGAGGCAAAGGCCAAGGCCCAAGCTCCGCTAAGTGAGCCCCCTTCTCGATAGCCACCTTCCGGCAGTTCGCGGCGTGGTCTTGAATTGCTACACGGTAATTGCGTTCGTACTCCGCAATGTTTTCCGCGTAGCGTGTCCGGGCGACCAGCGATTTTGATTCGACGCGTTCAGATTTCATGTCGCCAGACTTCGAGCGTTTGACCGCGCCGACAATCTCACGGACTGTCAGGCCACCGCCGAGTGAGGCGATCAGGGCAAGAATGTATTGAGGCCAATCCATGCCTAGGGGCCTCTCTATTTGCCGGGCTCATAATCGAAAGCTCGGATACGTTCAAACCGGATCGCGAGGGCTATACCGGCTATGGCCACGAATGACATTTGCACGAGTCGGTTTCCACTGGACACGGCTTGAAGATAGCTAAGCGTGCCAAGGTAGAACACCACTGCTGTGCCACATAAGTAGATGCCGGGCCGCTCTAGGAACCATTTGCCGGTTGGTGTGGCAAACATTCCAAGTAGCCCACAAAGCAGGGCGAATGATCCCCACACGACGGAGAGCACGCTGCCTGTGACGTTTTCGAGGCTTGATGGTGGCCAAGCAATAATGCCTACCCCAGCCAACGCGATCAATGCGTAAAGGACTGTTTGCAGGAGCGTGATCACTTTCGGCTCCTGCAAACTCTTCCAAATTTTCAGTACGATGCGCTTGGGCATGAGTACTCCTAAATGATTGAGAATGAAACAGCAAAGGCCCTCGCTTTGGAGGGCCTTTGCTGGATTATTAACTACGACGCTCGACGGTCGATATCGTTATGGGTAAACAATTCCAAACGCTTCAAACGGGCAACCTCGCCAGCTTCGTAGGGGTCGCGGAACGTTCCCAGATCGTAGGTGATGCCATGATGCGTGACCCTAGCAACCCACCTATCCCTAATTGCATCCCATCCGACGCCGAGAATTCCTGACATGCTGTCACGGTGTGGCCCTGTGATGTTTTCGATGTTCTGCTTATTCGTAACAACGCGGAGATGCGCTGGATTCACGCAAGCCCGGTTGTGGCACTTATGGTCAAGGAACTTCCCTTCGGGTATTGTTCCGACTTGCATTTCGTATGATGCCCGATGAGCTAGGTATGTACGATTTTTGTAGTGGAAACTTCCGTAACCATCAACCAATGAGCCAGTGTAGTTCCAACATGATTTGGTCTTTTTGACGCGAAACATCAGGCGCTCAAGGTTTGTCATTCCGTTCGTGAGAGCCTGCCCAACAAGCGGCGTGAGTGGCTTTCCTTTCCACTTCTGCATGTAGTGGCCTTGGCATAGGCCACGAGTTTTCACCTTCTTCGCGCACCCGTCGAATGAGCAAGTTTTGGAAGGGTTGCTTGAATTGGGTAGCATGTAGCTAGCCCCTTTCTACTAGTACTAGATTTGGGGTCAGGCTCTGATCAGTGTTTCCGCACTGGCCAGAGCCGTTTCTATATCCTCAATTTTACCAAGAATGGTCGCTAATTAATAGCCAGATTCACTCATCGCCGCACACCGACAATTTGCCACTTAAACACAAAAAGACCTCCCCGATTACGAGGAGGTCTAAATTTACTGTTTGGCACACCGTGGCAACCTGTGGCTACACGAGGTACACGCTAGGCCATCGGCTACACCAAAGGCTACACTTGAGGTAGTTATCCATTCCGACTTAACGAGAAAAACCCCGGATAACCGGGGCTAATCTTGGTAGCGGCGCCGGGACTCGATCCCGGGACCTCACGATTATGAGTCGTGCGCTCTAACCAGCTGAGCTACGCCGCCACAAGTGGGAAACCATCCTGTAGAAGCCAAGATGACTTCCCACTCAGAGCCCCCTGCCGGAATCGATCCGGCGACCTCGTTCTTACCAAGAACGCGCTCTACCACTGAGCTAAGGGGGCAACGAGTAAATACTCTACACGGATTTCTCAGCAAAGAAAAATCGCAGTCCACGTCGAATCAAAATCCATCAAATCACCTCTATAGCCAAGTCAGAAGCGGATACGAATTTCGAACTGGTGCTTCGTTTCTGAACTTCAAAGAAAACTTGGCCAGTGACGCTACTCACGAAGTCAGTCAACACTTCACTACTTGTTTAGGAACGTGATGGCCATTGATTCAAATGCAAACGTCAATGGATTGAAAGTCGAACTTTGCTACAAATACTTTCCTCTACTTCGCGAGAATCCATGAATCCGCGACACCGAGCTCGAGGCGCAGAACGCCTAATGAGATCCGATTTTGTGACTTCTGGCACTCACCCTAGGGCGATTTTGAAAACCCTTTGAATGTGTGTAAAGTATTTATCTGTTGCCCCCTTAGCTCAGTGGTAGAGCGCGTTCTTGGTAAGAACGAGGTCGCCGGATCGATTCCGGCAGGGGGCTCAGATAAGAGGGAGAGAATCTTTGATAGATTCTCTCCCTCTTGCTTTATTTAACATCCCTTTCGACCAGACCCAGAACCGGCGAAACTTTCGAAGTTCCGTAATCCACAGGTCGAAAATTTACCTCTAAAACGTCTGTAGCGCACTATAAAATGGAGTTATGTACGAAGACGGATGCGACGATCGCGATAACTTCGAAAACGAGGCTCCTAAGTGGCCGCCAGACAATGGACTTCACGAAGGCTGTGAAGCCTTGGTGGGGAAAGTTAACGACAATCTGGGCCAGCTCATCGCTCATGGCGGCAGGTCCGCATACTCAGCAGCACTGAATGAGTTGGAACGCACCAAAGCTAGTTTCTGCGCAGCTCAGATAAAGATGGCTTACCTTTTCGAAAAAGAAGTCGTTCGCGACCATGAGGAACGCGGCGTCTTCATAGATGAAAGCGAACGTGGTGCCGCTTCTGCGGTGGCAATGAGCCGTCGTCAGCCACCGACAGGTGCCCGAAGCTACATGAAATCTTGTCGGATACTGGTAGAAGATATGCCGAATCTTTTACTAGCTCTTGATCTAGGTGATCTCTCGGAGCGACAGATATTCGCCGCTACGTCCCCTTTGCAAGAAGTTAATGCTGAACATCGCAGGGAGTTCGACCAGCTGTTTCGCACCCATCCGGAAATGTTTGAAGGGCTCGGCGTCAAGGCAATCGGCGACACAGTTCGCAAGTTCACCGAACGTTTTGAAAGCACCACGAAGGCGTTCCAGGCTGAAGATGAAGCCAAGAAGCGATACTCACGATTTCGCAAGAGCGGAAATTGTGTCATGCTCAGCGCTAAACTCCCGCTCGCAGAAGGCACCGCCTTATGTAAGTCAATCAAGCAGCGGGTCAACGAACTGCGTCGTAGCGGAGACCCACGAACAAAAGATCAGCTGATGGCTGACATGTTGATTTGCAGTCAGATTGAGGGTTTCCCTCCCAAGCTCCCCTTGTTCGTTGATATTAAACTGATCATGACGGATAAGAGTTTGCTCATGGGCGATCGCGAACCGGCAAATCTACCCGGGTACGGGATCATTCCTTCCCAATATGCGCGCGAACTAGTGGCGGGGGCGCAGATACGGGTCAACGATTACTTCCATGAGTATCCGGAACACGACGACCTAGCGTTACGAATCTTCACCTTCCCTGAAATCCAGCGGTTGTATACAGCCCCTGGAAATCAAGATCTAATTGCCATGGATTCCAAAGCACGCGAGTTCCCGGACGCAATGAAGGAATTCATCAAGATCCGAGATGTTCATTGTCGGACACCATATTGCGATGGAATCATAGAAAACGTTGACCACGTGATGCAGCATTATCTTGGTGGTCCGACAAATGTAAAAAATGCTGACGGTCGGTGTCAATGGTGCAATCTTGCCAAGGAACAACCGGGATGGTTTGAGATTGTGGTGCACGAACAACCGCACTCGATGCGAATCAATCCCGGAGATGGCGCTATTTATCAGTCTTTGGCACCACCAGCAACGGGAGTAGTACGAGACGTGATCCCTCCGATTCTTCCGTATGGATATCGGTGGCAACGTGAATAGTTCTCGGAGAACCTAGATTCTCTACCTGCCCAGGGGACATCTCCCACTGTTTCATCACCGTGCCTACCCTGAATCAGACTTGCGACGACAACACTGATCAAACTAATGGTCAGGGTATCCCCCTGCCCAAACGTTGTGAGGCGCTGTGTGTGGCCTCTGCACGCGTTAGAGCGAGGAGGCTAGGCCCAGAGTTCGTCCAGGCCTTATTGGGACTCTCAGCGCGAACTTTCCTGGCATTGTCTATGTCGCGTTTTAGGCACAAAAAAGCACTCCCGCGAGCCGTTTTCACGATTCAAGGGAGTGCTCTTAGGTTTTAAGACTTAGTAGTCGCGACGTCCACCGCTACGGCTTCCGCCACCGAAGCGCTTTTCGCCACCGCCGCGTCCGCCACCGAAGCCACCGCGTCCACCGCCGCCGCCGAAGCCGCCACGTCCGCCGCCGCGTCCGCCACCGAAGCCACCGGAACGCTTACGGTCGCCGTAGCCACCGCGGTCCGAATCTTCAGCTGGGCTGCGACCGTTGTCTAGCTCCAGGTTGATGGCTTCGCCACCAATGCGGGTGTTAGACAGTGCACGCCACTGGTCTTTGGTCAGCTCTGCTGGCAACTCGACCAAGGTGTGATCCGAACGGATATCAATGCCACCGATTTCGGAGGAGTTGAAGCCGCCTTCGTTGGCAAGTGCGCCAACGATGGAGCCCGGCTGAACGCGGTTCTGACGACCCACGGCCAAACGGTACATTGCGTTGCCTTCCGCTGCAGTCTTACGACCACGTGGGGCACGCTCGCCGCGTCCGCCTTCACGCTCGCCACGTCCGCCTTCGCGGTCCATGCGAGCCTTCTTCGAAGGTGGGATCACTGGCTCGGTCATCAGCAGTGGGCGACCACCCTGAGCCATCAGTGCCAGTGCAGCAGCGATTTCAAGCTGGTCTAGGTCTTCGTGCTCTGCAGCAAAACGCTCCACGATTTCACGGAAGGTGCTCAGATCCTGACCACTGATGGTCTGATCGATGCGATCGGTGAAACGCTGGATACGACGGTCATTGACCGTGTCCAGGGAAGGAAGCTGCATCTGAGTCACTGGCTGGCGGGTAGCCTTTTCGATGGCACGCAGTAGGTACTTCTCGCGTGGGGTCATGAAGAGGATCGCGTCGCCGGTACGGCCTGCACGGCCGGTACGGCCAATGCGGTGCACGTAGGACTCGGTGTCGTGTGGGATGTCGTAGTTGATGACGTGGGAGATGCGTTCCACGTCAAGGCCACGGGCAGCCACGTCGGTTGCGACCAAGATGTCGATCTTGCCCGAACGCAGGTTCTCGACGGTGCGCTCACGCTGCTGCTGTGGGATGTCACCGTTGATAGCTGCGGCGGTGAAGCCCCGAGCCTTCAGCTTGTCGGCAAGATCTTCGGTAGCCATCTTGGTGCGAACGAAGGCGATAACGCCTTCAAATGGTTCGGATTCCAGGATACGAGTCATGGCGTCGAGCTTGTGAGCTCCCATAACCTGCAGGTAACGCTGGGTGATGTTGGTGCCGGTCGAGGTGTTCGACTTGACCGAAACTTCCTGTGGGTTACGCAGGTATTCGGCAGCAATGCGGCGAATGGTGCGTGGCATGGTTGCGGAGAACAGTGCAACCTGCTTGTCCTTTGGAGTCGACTCCAAGATCTTGTCGACCTCTTCGGCGAAGCCCATGCGAAGCATTTCGTCGGCCTCATCCAGTACTACGTACTGAAGGTTGGACAGGTCCAACGAACCCTTGTTGATGTGGTCGATGACGCGGCCTGGGGTACCGACAACAACCTGTGCGCCGCGGCGCAGTCCGTTAAGCTGTGGGCCGTATGGCGAGCCACCGTATACCGGAAGGACGGTGAAGTCGCTCAGGTACTTGGCGTAAGAAGTGAAAGCCTCAGCAACCTGAAGAGCCAGCTCGCGGGTTGGAGCTAGAACCAGGATCTGTGGGGTGCGAGCTGGACCGTTAAGGTCTGCAAGCTCAGCCATGCGGGACAGTGCCGGCAGCGCGAAGGCTGCGGTCTTACCGGTACCGGTCTGTGCCAGACCAACTACGTCACGGCCTTCAAGAAGCAGTGGGATGGTGGCTGCCTGGATTGGCGATGGCTTCTCGTAGCCTAGGTCGGCTAGTGCTGCAAGCACTCGGGCGTCAAGACCAAGTTCGCTGAAAAGCACGGTCGGCTCTTCGGTGGTCTTTTCGTCATTGGTGTTTACGGGCATGTCTGATGACACGAAGAATTACCTCATTCGTTTGGGGAGGGCCTACCCGTCCCCAATTTAAGAACGACGCATAGGCTACACAGTAAGAAAACTACTCACGCTCATCAAGCGCTCCCCTATGACATAAAAACCGCGCACACACTTGGCGGAAGAAATACAACACGAGAAGGCTCTTGCCTCAAAAATTGGGCTAGATGCAAGGAAACCCTGATGTTCGCGAACACCTAATACTATCGACAAGTAGGCTCATTTGTCAGCGTGGGAGCCGTGTGAGTTCGGGCACCGCTTGCAAAGTGGGCCGTAACACTAGGTCTTGACGCTAGGCTGGGAGACGTGAAAAAGCCCGTAACTCCCCCGCCAAATACGCTGCCAACACCCGGTGCCTTGCGCATTTCGCGGTTCGTTTGGATCTTGGCCGGGGTGCTCTTTTTAGGCTTCGCCGCGAATCTGGCCTTCGATGTCTTCGATGTTCGGCCCTTAGATCTTGGCCCGCTGGCACTAGTAGTGCTCTTGGCCGTGGCCGGAATAACTATCTGTTTCTTAGCCGTACGACTGTGGAAGGGCGAACGCTCCGCACGCGCCCAACTGACTTGGATTGGCTTAATCGCGGCTCTACCCACTTTGCTGCGCATGGGACGGTATTCGATCCTCGCCGCGGTGGTGCTTCTCGCTGTGCTGCTGATGTGGACCCCGGCAAGTATCAAATACTTCAAACTCACCTCACCGAAAACCAGACAAAAATAATTCCGGCGTTAAAAACTGCGGGGCTCGTGAACCAATTGGTTCACGAGCCCCACAGTCTTTTATGTCTTACAACGCGCCGAAAGCACGATCCAAGTCATCGATCAGATCTGCAACATCTTCGATTCCTACCGACAGACGAAGCAGGTTTACCGGAACTGCCAGCTCGGTGCCCTTGACCGACGCGTGGGTCATCTCCGATGGGTAGTTCATCAGCGATTCAATTCCGCCGAGGGACTCTGCCAGCGTGAACAGCTTGGTGCTTTCGGCGATCTTACGCGCGGCAGCCTCACCACCGGAGAACTGCACGGAAACCATGCCACCAAAACCACTCATCTGCTTCTTGGCAATGTCGTGACCTGGGTGATCTTCGAAGCCTGGGTAGAGCACGCGCTCAACTTCCTTGCGTTCACGTAGCCAGTGGGCCACCTTTTCAGCGTTTTCGTTGTGTGCGCGCATGCGCACACCCAGAGTCTTCAGACCACGAGTGGTCAAGAAGGCATCCATGGGGCCCGAGACGGCACCTACGGCAAACTGGATGAATCCGATCTTCTCGGCCAGCTCATCATCCTTCACGATGACCGCTCCGCCAACAACATCGGAGTGCCCACCGATGTACTTGGTCGTGGAGTGCACCACGATATCTGCGCCCAGGGTCAACGGCTGCTGCAAGAATGGGCTGGCGAAGGTGTTGTCAACGACCAGCAGTGCGCCTGCGGCGTGCGCGATTTGTGCGACCTTCGCAATGTCGGTGATGGTCATCATTGGGTTTGAAGGAGTCTCAACCCAAACCAGCTTGGCCTTGTTCTTTTCAATTGCAGCGGTTAATGCCTGCTCATTTGACATGTCCACCGGAGTGTTGCCAATGCCCCACGCACCAAGGACGCGGTCAATGAGGCGGAAGGATCCACCGTATGCGTCATTGCCCAAGACAATGTGATCGCCGGGGCGCAGGATTGCACGGATCAGTGAATCTTCGGCGGCCAGACCGGAGCTAAAGGAAAAAGCGTGCTTGCCCAGTTCTGCACCGGCTAGCTGTGCCTGCAGCGAGTCACGGGTCGGGTTGGTTCCGCGGCCGTATTCGTAGCCGTTGCGCAGCTTGCCGATGGCTTCCTGCGCATAAGTGGTGGAGAAATGTACCGGTGGGACGACGGCGCCGGTGTGCGGTTCAAATTCCTGTCCGGCGTGTACGAAACGAGTGTTTGATCCCTGAATGTTTTCGGTCATGACGTTCCTGTCCTGTTGAGTCAATGTTTAGCGGGTTACGTAGGCCAGCAGGTCCGACGCGGTCAGCGCGGCCTGAATTTCGCCACCGTCGGTCAACAAGACCGCCGGGTGCGTGGCAAGTAGTTCCTGGGCACGGTCTAGGCTTTCGCCGACGCCCAGCAGTGGGATGGGAAGCTGTTCGAGCTCAGCTAATGTGCTGGTAGCTTCGGCGCCGGCCAAAAGGGCGTCGGTGAGCGTGGCTGCACCAATCACCGCACGGATCTCTCCGATACGTGCAGGTAACTGCGCGGTGCCAACCACCAGTGCTTCGGCTCCGGACTCGCGCAGCTTCTTTGCGGCTTCGGCCAGGGTAGTTTCTGCGCTCACAGTTGGCTGAGGCTGAGTGGCCAATGCGCGAGCAATCTGCGCCAGCTGCGTGTTTTCTTCTCCGGTGAAGCCTTGAGTCAGCATCCACGAGTCATTAAAAATCTTTGCCAGGTAGCCCCGTCCACCGTCGGGAGCAATGACCACCACGACGTCGTCTTCACTCAAGTTTTGAGCCACACGTAGCGCGGCGACAATCGCCATACCCGAAGAACCGCCGAGTAGCAGCCCTTCTTCCTTGGCCAGACGGCGCGTCATCGCGAAGGACTCTGCGTCGTTGACCGGCTCCACCACATCGGGTACGGCCGGATCATAGTTGCCTGGCCACATGTCCTCGCCGACACCTTCGACAAAGTATGGCCGTCCGGTACCGCCGGAGTACACCGAACCGTCTGGGTCTGCGGCAATCACCTTGACCGGGCCGCTGGCTCGGTCAGCAGATATTTGCTTCAGGTAACGTCCGGTGCCGGTGATCGTTCCCCCGGTGCCGGCACCAATTACTACGTGGGTGAGCAAGCCGTCGGTGTCGTTCCAGATTTCTGGGCCGGTTGATTCGAAGTGGCTATCGGGAGCTGCTGGGTTAGAAAATTGGTCTGGCTTGTATGCGCCGTCGATCTCGCGGACCAGCCGGTCCGAGACGCCGTAATAGGATTCTTCAGATTCTGGGGCGACCGCTGTCGGCGTCACCACCACCTCGGCGCCGTAGGCTCGCAAAACATCGCGTTTTTCTTCGCCCACCTTGTCGGGAGTGACAAAAATTGTTTTGTATCCCTTGAGCTGACCCACCATCGCCAGCCCCACACCGGTGTTGCCACTGGTTGGTTCGACGATAGTTCCGCCAGGCTTCAATTCGCCACTTTGTTCGGCACGCTCAACCATCTTCAAGGAAATGCGATCCTTGATAGATCCGCCCGGGTTCAGGTATTCCAGCTTGACCAACACGGTGGCTTTGATACCGTCGGTCACCCGATTGAGTTTGACGAGTGGCGTGTTGCCAATCAGATCTAGAACTGTAGACGCATACTTCATGTCAAGAACTTTACCGGCGCTTGTCACACATGTCGTGGCGGTACGTAGCTTTGCGTCATGCAATAGCGTGAAAGTATGGGAAATGTTAGTGAGCGGAAGGGTTTTGACAGTATGCACTTTGATGCCATGACCGGCTCTTACGACCCGCAGCGTCCGGTAAGTCTGCAGAAGTCGTTAGGGATTTTGCGTCGTGGTCTGGGCGACCCAACGATCCGGCTAACCGAAGCCGAGGCCTGGCTGGCGTTCGCCAGCCCGTTCGGCGATGCCACGTTGCGCATCACTAAACACTCGCTGAACTCTGCCGCACACTGTGAAGCGTGGGGTGCTGGGGCACCCTGGGCCATCAAGCACGCACCGGATCTCCTGGGTGCCTCCGATGATTGGTCTGGCTTTGATGAGCCGGAATTTTTTTCTTCTTTGCCCGAGTTGGTCCAGCATCAACGTGTACTACACCGCGACTTGGTGCTGCCGCGAACCAATAGAATTTTTGACCACGCCGCCGGGGCTATCCTCGAACAACGAGTCACCGGCATCGAAGCGAACTATGCCTGGCGTTGGCTGATCCGGCACCATGGACGTCCTGCTCCGGGGCCGGCACCGCAGGGACTAGCGCTTTTTCCTCGCCCCGAAGAACTTGCAAGGCTCAAAAGGTGGGACTGGCAGGCCGCCCGAGTAGAACAACAACGCGCACAAGCCCTAGGCAGGCTTGCGGTGGCGGCGAGCCGTCTAGAATGGTGGGCTGCCAGAGATCTGAGAGCAGAAAAGCCCCATACTTCAGGCGCAGGAACGATTGAGTCAGCACTGTTATCTTTGCCGGGCGTCGGACCGTGGACTGTGGCAGAAACCTTGCAACGTTCGCATGGTTCACCCGACCATATTTCCGTTGGCGATTACCATCTGGCTGGTTTTGTCGGCCAAGTACTTATTGGGCGTCGGGTTGATGATCTGAAGATGCTTGAGCTTCTTCAGCCTTTTTCGGATCATCGGCAACGGGTGATCCGGCTGTTGCAGCTTTCGGGACAGAAAAAACAAAGCTTCGGGCCACGCTACGCCCCGTTAGATCACCGAGGTCGTTAGCAGCCCGAAGCTATTAATTGTGCTTTGTGTATTACTCCGCCTGTGCAGCTTCCTCGGCGATTTGCGCGTGTACCTCAGACATGTCAATGCCCTTCACCGCGGTGACTAGATCTTCAAGTTGAGCCTGGTTCAAAACACCAGGCTGCGAAAAGACGAGGACCTTTTCACGGAACGCCATCACGGTAGGAATCGAGGTCACGTTAGCTGCTCGTGCCAAACCCTGCTCCGCTTCGGTATCAACCTTGGCGAACACGACATCCTGGAATTTTTCCGAAGTCTGTTCATAAACCGGGGCGAACTGACGGCAAGGACCGCACCACGCTGCCCAGAAATCAACGAGCACAATGTCATTGTCTGCAATCAGCTGGGCGAATTCTGCTTCGCTCACATTTTTAGTTGCCATGCCTACACGGTATCTGAATTTATCCGCAAGTACGTAGCTTGGAGAGATTGGACGCAGTAGCAAAGCACAAAATTCAAGACTTTTAAGTAATGTCTCCGGGATGCAAAAAACTCCCAGATCTTTCGATCTGGGAGTTATCTGTGGCAGATACTGGATTCGAACCAGTGAAGGCGTTGCCAGCTGATTTACAGTCAGCCCCCTTTGGCCACTCGGGTAATCTGCCATGTTTGTTCACGTCGGAACGAGAAATAACTCTACAGGAGTTTTTGTAGCTTGTGAAATCGAGAGGGGCATTTTTGATGTAAGCCTGATCACAGCCGAAATTCTTCTCGCTAAACCGGTAGGCTATGAAGCGAATTGGACCCGTAGAACACCAAGGAGAAATCACATGGCTAGCGATTCCACATTTGATGTTGTCAGCAAGGTAGACAGTCAAGAAGTCGCCAACGCAATGAACCAGGCTCAGAAGGAAATCGTCCAGCGATACGACTTCAAGGGCATCGGCGCAGAAGTTGATTTCAGCGGCGAGAAGATCCTGATGAAGGCGAACTCTGAAGAGCGCGTCAAGGCTGTACTGGATGTCTTCCAGTCCAAGCTGGTCAAGCGCAACATCTCCCTGAAGTCCTTGGACGCCGGCGAGCCTTACGCATCGGGCAAGGAATACCGCATCGAAGCATCCATCGTTGAGGGTATTGCTCAGGATGTTGCCAAGAAGATCAACAAGCTCATTCGTGATGAGGCACCCAAGGGAGTCAAGTCCACCATTCAGGGTGATGAGCTGCGCGTATCATCGAAGTCCCGCGATGACTTGCAGGCCACTATGACGCTGCTTCGTGGTTTCGACGAAGCAGACCTACAGTTTGTGAACTTCCGCTAGACGCACACCGCGTAAGGCTTCTAAGCCACACGCATAAAGGGCGTCGTTGCCACTCTTGGCAACGACGCCCTTTGCTGTTTCACAAGCTATTACTGCCCGCGTGCCATCGCTTGAAGTCGAGCCACCCGGTCATCCATCGACGGGTGTGTGGAGAACATCTGCTTCAGACGCGAACCGAAAGGGTTAGCAATCATCAGGTGTGAGCTGTTGACCAGCTTCTGATCCTGGGGTGCCAGCGGGGCGGCGCTGATGCCCGACTCCAAGCGGCGCAGAGCACTAGCCAGCGCCAGTGGATCACCGGTGAGTTTGGCACCATCTTCGTCCGCGTCGAACTCGCGGGTACGGCTGACTGCCATTTGAATCATCGAGGCGGCCAGCGGGGCCAACAAGGACATAGCAATCAACGCGATGGGATTAACGTTGCGGTTATCGCGTCCACCGAAGAACAACATGAACTGTGCAACAGAGGTGATGACGCCTGCTACCGCGGCGGCCACCGAGGAGGTGAGGATGTCACGGTTATATACGTGCATTAGTTCGTGGCCCAGTACTCCGCGCAGTTCACGCTCATCGAGCAGTTGCAAGATCCCTTCCGTGCAGCAGACCGCGGCGTTTTCCGGGTTTCGGCCGGTGGCAAAAGCATTAGGTGAGGTAGTTGGCGAGACGTAGAGGCGCGGCATCGGCTGTTGCGCATTGATCGACAGCTCACGGACAATGCGGTACATGCCTGGCTGGTCCGCCTCGGTGACCGGATAGGCCTGCATAGAGCGCAGCGCGATCTTATCGCTGTTCCAGTATCCGTAGGCAGTGGTGCCCAGACCGACCAGCGCAAAGATCCAGATAAAGGAACTATTGCCGCTACCGACGGAAATGAGCGAGCCGAGCGCAAGCAACAGGGCAAACATGCCGCCGAGCAATAGCGCAGTCTTAAAACCATTGTTATGTTTATGCACTTAGGTCCACTCCCCGTGTCCGTAATCCCGATACCTTTAGTGTATTTGAACGACCGGCCCGAAAGGTTTGTTCCCCGACGAGTCGCTGCGCGGGCCCTAAGGTGACTACTATCACCTAGTGTGACTGTGAGGCGCTGCGGGACATACGATCAACAGATAATGCGCGGGTCTGCGGATCGCGTGAACTTTTCAAGACATGGCGGAAGAAGACACGAATAACTCATGAGTTCCGGCAGCAATAAACCAGTTCGCTCCGAACATTCCTTGGGCCTGATCCAAGGCACCGCAGCGTACCTCATTTGGGGTTTACTCCCCCTGTACTTCCTGTTCTTACCGCAGATCTCAGCCTTTGAATTTGTTGCTGTGCGGATCGTTTTCTCGCTGATCTTCTGTATGTTGCTGTTGCTAGCCACCAAACAGATTCGTCTGTTCATCAGCATGTTCAGAGACGGCAAAACGGTGGGCAGACTCGGCCTTGCCAGCGTTCTGATTGCGGTGAACTGGACGCTGTACGCCTTTGCGATACTCACCGGCCACGTTTTAGAGGCTTCGTTGGGGTACTTCATTAACCCCATCGTCGCGATTGTCCTGGGCGTGATCGTCTTGAAGGAAAAGCTCAGTCGCCTGCAGTGGCTTTCCTTGGCCGTTGCCGCGCTTGCAGTGATCGTATTGACGGTCGGTTTGGGCCGGGTCCCCTGGATCTCCTTGGGCTTGGCTTTCTCCTTTGGATTCTATGGACTGGTTAAAAATCAGGTCGGCAAAAGTGGCACCGCGTTGGGTGCGCTCACCATGGAAACGCTACTGCTGACCCCGCTATCACTCATTTTCTTGGGCTGGACGATGTTCCACGGCACCTCGGTGTTTACCTCCGTAGATGTCCCAACCTTTGCCTTGCTCGCCATCAGTGGCATTATCACGGCTGTACCGCTACTGCTCTTTGGCGGAGCGGCCCGTCGTCTTCCACTGAGCACCTTAGGTTCCTTGCAGTTCTTGGCACCGATTATGCAGTTCATCCTTGGCCTACTGGTATTCGGTGAGTCAATGCCGGCGGAGCGTTGGATTGGCTTCGCGCTGGTCTGGGTAGCGGTAGTACTCATTGTTTTGGACATGGTGCGTACCCCACGTGTTGGCCCGGGGCCTGAACCCAAAAAAGTCAGCTGATCAATTCATTCATTAAATAACGCGGGGGCTGGTTCGTTTAGAACCAGCCCCCGAATTATTTACTCAAGAATTAGGCGTGCTTGCGAATCGCCGCTTCAAGAACGTCAAATGCTTCGCTGAGCAGCTCGTCACTGATCACCAATGGTGGCAGTAGGCGCACTACGTTGCCGTAGGTACCGCAGGTGAGGATCAGAACACCTTCTGCGAGGCATTCCTCGGCAATCTTCTTCGTCAGTGCGGCGTCTGGTTCCTTGCCGCCAGCCTTGACGAATTCAATGGCGACCATTGCGCCACGTCCACGGATGTCACCCAGTGCGGAGATTTCCTTTCGGATAACACCAAAGCGAGTGAAGAACTGCTCTTCGATCTGGCGGGCTCGCCCGGCCAGATCCTGCTCTTCCATGAACTTGATGCTCTCTAGCGCTGCAGCCACGGCCACAGGGTTGCCACCGTAGGTGCCGCCCAGTCCGCCACCGTGGACCGAGTCCAATAGTTCGGCGCGACCAATCAGGCCCGACAGCGGCATGCCGCCAGCGATGCCCTTAGCCACGGTCACCAGATCTGGTTCGATACCTTCGATGTCCGAGGCGAACCATGCGCCCGAGCGGGCGAAGCCTGCCTGGACTTCATCTGCAATGAACACGATGCCGTTTTCCTTGGCCCACTCAGCCACGCGTGGCAGGAAGCCGGTGGCGGGAACGATGAAGCCGCCCTCGCCCTGGATCGGTTCGATGATGATCGCGGCGATCTGATCTCCGCCAATCTGCTTCTCCATGGCCAAGATTGCGCGCTCTGCGGCTTCTTTACCTGAGATGTTGGGGTTTTCTTCGCGGTATGGGTAGCTCATTGGCATCCGGTAGATCTCAGGAGCCAGCGGGCCGAAGCCACGCTTGTAGGGGGCGGCCTTGGCGGTCAAGCCCATGGTGAGGTTTGTACGGCCGTGGTAGGCATGGTCAAAGGCCACCACTGCCTGGCGTCCGGTGGCTACGCGAGCAACCTTGATCGCATTTTCTACTGCTTCGGCGCCCGAGTTGAAGAATACTGCGCGCTTTTCAAAGTGGCCCGGAGTGATCGTCGCTAGCTTTTCGGCCAACTCGATGTAATTCTCGTACGGTGCCACCATGAAGCAGGTGTGGGTGAATCGAGCTGCCTGCTCGGCAACTGCCTTGGCTACCGCTGGGTTCGACGCACCGACGGTAGTGACCGCGATACCCGAGCCGAGGTCGATGAGCTGATTTCCGTCCACGTCAACGATGATTCCACCGTCTACATCGGCTGCGTAGACCGGCAGGCTAGAAGCAACGCCGGCTGCGACTGCCTTGGCACGGCGGGCGGCCAGTGCCTGGGACTTTAGACCTGGGAAGGCGCCATTAATCTGGCGCTTCTGCTCGATGCGGTAAGTAACGTCCACCGTGATTCCTTTCAAAAAAATATCCGGCTCTAGTTCGGCCGGTATGACTCTAGATAGAACACTATGGCCGGGATTCGTATCGATCTACCAATACCGGCACAAAAATGAACCACCTTCATAGTGCACTTGCACAAGAAAGGTCTCCGCCCCACGAATCTAGAATTCGCGGGGTGGAGACCAGATGACTTTGTGGTTACTCGTTACCCGTTGGGGCGAGCTCTATATCGTCATCCTGCTTCTCGGGATGGCGGGATAGATTCCACAGGCTTAGCGCCAAGCCGCCCCAAATGGTCAGCATGGAGATGATCATGAAGGTAATTGCGATTCCACTCATGGCTAGTACTCCTTTCCAACTGGGTCTGGCAACTCTTCTGCCTCAACTTTTTGCTGGTGTTCCTCAAATTCTGGATCATTCAGCTTAGACTTCTTGCTCCATGGGACCAAGGACATCAATACCGCGCCAACAATCAGCGCACCAGCCATGCCCCAACCGAAGACACCGTTGAACCAGACCGGGTAGCCCGAGTAAGACTCGGAAATTTTGGTCTGGACTTCATTGATCAACATGTAACCCAGCGCAGCCGGGCCCACACCGCCAACCAGAACCATCCAGCCGGTACCCAACTTGATCGAGCTGTGACGGTTCAGGTGCTTAGCCAAACGCGGCAACATGCCCAGACCGGCACCGAAGACAATCACGATAACCAAGGCGCATGCGAGGATGCCGAACTGGTTCACGAAAGCGTCCATGGTGTCCAGCAGGTAGAGGCCCGTGGTTGTCGGGAAGAGAACCATCGAGATAAACGCCACCGGAACGGTAACCACCAAAGTGGCGGACTTGCGGTTCCAGCCCAACTTGTCCTGGAACGCGGCAACGATTACTTCAAGGATCGAGATCAACGAGGTCAACCCTGCGAAGACCAGCGAGCCGAAGAACAGCACGCCGATGACCGAACCAAATGGTGCGGCCGAGACGATGGTCGGGAAGGCGATAAACGCCAGGCCGATACCACTGGTGGCTACGTCGCCAACGGCAGAGTTCGCGTTGTATGCCATGAAGCCAAGAGCTGCGAAGACACCAATGCCTGCAAGCAATTCGAAGCTGGAGTTAGCGAAAGCTACAACGTAACCCGAACCGGTCAGGTCACTCTTGCGCTTCATGTAGGAGGAGTAAGTGACCATGATGCCGAAGGCTACGGACAGCGAGAAGAAGATGTGACCGAAGGCCGCAGCCCACACACCTGGGTTCTGCAACGCTTCGAAGTTCGGCGTGAAGAATGCGTTCAGGCCGTCAATTGCGCCAGGCAGGAAGACCGACTGAACTACGAGGATCACGAACATCACGATCAGCAACGGCATGAAAATACCGTTGGCACGCGAGATGCCCTTGTTGACGCCTGCCACCATGATGATGATCGCCACGAGCCAGACGCCGAGCATTGGGCCGAAGACGCCACCGACGATATCCAAGGAGACACCGGCCTCCGGGGCAACCTGTAAGAAGTCTTCCATGAAGAAGGTCGCGGCATCGTCGCCCCAAGCCTTCGTGATGGAGAACCAGCAGTACATGGCGGCCCACGCGATAATGGCCGCGTAGTAGATCGCGATAACAAAACAGATTAGTACCTGCCACCAACCAAGCACTTCTGCTTTGCGGTTAGCTCGGCGGTACGCCAGCGGCGCCGAACCGCGGTAGCGGTGGCCGATCGCGTAGTCCAAAAATAGCAGTGGGATACCAGCGCAAAGTATTGCGACAAGGTATGGGATAAGGAATGCGCCGCCGCCGTTTTCGTAGGCGACATAGGGGAAACGCCAGATGTTTCCCAGTCCAACGGCTGAACCAATCGCCGAGAGAATAAAAAGCTTGCGCGACGAGAACGTCTCGCGCTTGCCTTCAGCGAGTGGAGCGCCCTTTTTCAAAGATGGAGTGCTCATGGCACTAAACTAGCCTAAATAGTTCACATCATGGGCAATTTTTTGATAATAATGTCCAGTATCTGAACAAGTTAGTTTTTCGGGAACTTTACCGAGCACTCTAGAATTGCCTTATGGCAATCACTTTACGCGCCCTATTGGCTATTGACGAGCTGGACTTACGTCCACTAAACGATCATTCCACAGCCAACAACACCGCAATCACCTGGGGCGCGGTTACCGAACTTCTCAACCCAGCGGATTTTCTCACAGGCCGTGAAATTGTCCTCACCACGGGTGTCCGGCAAAAAACTACTGCAAGTCAACGCGAGTTCGTGAGAACCCTTGCCGAGAACGATGTGGTGGCTTTGGGATTCGGCACCGGGCTGGGACATAAAAATGTTCCAGCCACAATCCTACAGACAGCAAACGAAGTTGGGTTGCCCGTCTTTGAGGTCCCCTACCAAATTCCTTTTGCGGCGATCACCCGGGTGATCGCCGAGGCATTGAATGCCGACCACCTCAAACGCCTCGAACGCCTCCTACGTTCGCACCAGAAACTGACGCGGGCGCTGCTCTCCTCAGATCTGCAAACGATGCTTGGCGAACTAGCGCGAATCCTCAATACCGACGTCGCACTGACCTTATATGGCGAATGCATCAGCGGTGACTTCGATCCACAGCGCGATTGGAATAGTCTGCCGGTAGCCACCGGCATCCGCGATAAATGTGTCTTGCACCTCGCCAAGCCCTATGCGGCAGACCCGCTCATCGAGTACGCGCAGTCATTGGTTGGTTTGGAAGTGGCCAATAACGCCCGGCTACTTTCCTCTGAACGTCAGTCCAATGGGCAGGTATTAGCGGATCTCGCCGCGGGCACCCTCACCGGAGCGGACGCGGCGGTCCGCGTCGGGGCCCTGGGGCTGAACCCAAAGCGCGAGCATGCGGTGATCCTCATCCAGACCACCGCTCAACCAGAACGATTACACGCCTTGCCGCTGCCGGCCGAACTCAGCTCACAGGTTTCGGTGATCGTGGAGGATCGCCTAGCGATTATTGTGGCGCACAATCAGCTCCAGGCGTCGGTGGCTCGCTTGGATACATATCTAAACGACGCCGGGATCACCGCTCGGGTAGGTTATGGCGGACGCTATCCAAACACCACCGGCATCCGCTGGAGCTACTTTGAGGCCTTGGAAGCACTGAGTCATGGTGATCGTGTTAATGTTCCAAATAAGTTGTCATTGACCTCGCTCTTGCTTGCCGCACGTGATGTGCCACTCCAAGACCTCGCCGAAGAGGCCTTAGACCCCATCAGAAAATTTGATGCAACTCACGATTCAGATCTAGAACAAACACTGCGCGAGTACTTAAATCGTGATGGTTCGGTCGGCGCAGTCGCTGAATCATTAGGGTTGCACCGCAATACCGTGCGCTACCGATTGCAACAAATCGCCGAACTGTCCGGATACGATCCGAACATCACCAGTGATCGGGTCCAGCTGTGGATCGCGTTGAGCGCACTTGAACTGGGCTAATTCTCGATAGGATAAAGACATGGCTGACATGTTTCTTGAGAAGTTCCGTTCCCTCGTCCCGAAATACCTTGAGGACAAGTGGAATGAAGCTGACGGGTTGAACGCCGAGGAGCTGGCCGAGGGCCTAGCCCAGTCCGGCGTCTCGATCCCGTTTGTCCTCGAAGAGTTCTACCTCGCGGTAGGTAACAACGAAGACTTCACCGAGGCCTACCACTTCTTCTTTGATCCCGAAGAACTAGAAATTGACGGGGAATACCTGCTCTTCCTAGAAGACGAAGAAGAAAAATACGTGTGGGGTTTCAAAACTTCCCAGCTTTCGGTGCCAGATCCAATCGTTTACCGCCGTAATAACTCGAAGGGAACATGGACCAGCGAAGAAGGCACCTTCAGCGAATTCACCTTTGACATGTTCAGCTGGGTCTTTGAAGAACTAGCAGCTGAACTGGATGACTAGTGCTCCATAGCTCCCACGAACCAACGGACTATCAGTGCCCGTTTTGCGAATTGCTCAACGACCAGCCTTTTAGCCCAGATAATCTGTGCGCGCCAAGCGACCTGATTTATCGCACGCCCTTAGTTGCCGCCATCATGGCTTGTGATGGCTTCGGGAATTATGGCGGTCACGTGATGATCATTCCCACCGCCCATCTGGAGGCGCTCTATGATCTGGATGAGCAAACGGGTTCTGCCATCATGTGGGAAACCAAACGGGTTGCCTTGGCGATGAAGTTGGCGTGGAATCCCGCGGGCACCAGTACCAGACAACACAACGAGCCTGCAGGCAATCAGCATGTCTGGCATTATCACCAGCATGTTTTTCCACGCTACGCAGACGATGAGCTGTACCGCCAGCTACGCCACCGGGTCTCGGTTGAAGACCGCGCACGCAAGGCTCTGGAGCTTCGTAGCGCCTTATTCTCCGCCGAGCACCCCTACCGGCTGACCGACACCGACGTGGTTCGCTAAAAATACTTAAACAAACGCTGCCTGCTCTTCGGAAGAAGAACAGGCAGCGTTGGTGTTTAAAACTTAGGCCTCGCGGGTGACAACCGCATCAGCGAAGGAAATCAGCGCTTGCTTGATAGTTCCTTCGGGTAGCGGCGCAAGAATCTGAATTGCATCATCTGCCCACCGGCGGGCCACGTTCCAGGCTTCCTGAGTTGCCGGGTGCGCGGCTACGGCGGTGACCGCCTGTGCCAATGCTTCATCGGTGCTTAGATCCGCATCGACCAGCTTCACCGCGGCTTGCGCCTGGGTGTCACCGTGCTCGGCTGCCTGACGTAACAGCAGGATCGGGAGGGTCGGGACGCCTTCACGAAGATCGGTTCCGGGGGTTTTGCCCGAATCTGATTCTTCGGAAGCGATATCGATGACGTCATCGGCAACTTGGAAAGCCACACCGACCTTTTCGCCATACTCGCGCAGCACCTCAACAAACTGTGGGCTGCCACCAAACTTGGCGCCGAAGGCTCCGGAGGTTGCCAGCAATGAGGCAGTCTTATCGCTGATCACCTGAATATGGTGGGTGATCGCATCGTCGTTCTCGCGTGGCCCAATCGATTCGTGCAGCTGGCCTAGGCACAACCGCTCGAAGGTTCGTGACTGCCAGCGCACGGCCTCTGGGCCAAGCTCGGATCCGAAGACCGAAGCGCGGGCGAAGATCAAGTCGCCGGCGAGGATCGCCACGGAGTTGCCCCACACCTCGTGGGCGGTGGGTGCCCCGCGACGCATCGGCGCGGAGTCCATCACGTCATCGTGGTAAAGGGTCGCCAGATGGGTCAATTCGACCACTGCGGCGGCTTTGATCACGTCGTCGTTGATGCCGTCGCCCAAAAGTGCTGTGAGCAGCACCAACAGTGGGCGCACACGCTTTCCGCCGGCCTCGACGAGGTGGCGGCTGGTGGCATCAATTAGCGGGTCGGAGTTGGCTATCGCGTCTCGCAGTAGCTTCTCAACTTTGGCCATACCCACGGAGATGGCAGGGCCAAACTCCGGGTCTTCGGCAATCAGCGCGAAGCCCGACGGAAGACTTATGGCCGCAGCAAGTACCGCGGTTTCAGGATTCAGCTCAATCGAGTCGGACACCTCGTGGCCGGCTGCGGTCCAGTTGCTCTTGGAATCAGTCACTGTTTTACGGCTTACTTATCTTTCATCGGGTTGGTCATCGCAAAGAACGAAGACTCCTTGCATGCCAAATGCACGCAAACTTCACTCTAGCCGATGCTTACCACTGAGCGTCTTCGGGCACTCCGCAACCGCCGTTGATGACCGGCGGAGCACCAGAACTGTATTTGTCCCTGAGTTTACCGGTTGATCCATAGTGTGCGACACCGACCCGCTACATCTCACATGGGTGAGCAGCAACACCTAGCGCTGACCAACGCGGGTGCGCCGCGGTAGGCTTAGCCCTATCATGTCTGCCGATTCGACCGCACTCACCCCCAGCGCGCACCAATCCCCGGCACCGGTCTTGACCAGTGTCACCTTCAAATTCCAGGATGCCGCGCAGTCACTTATTTCCGACTCCTTAAGACACCACGCGATGGTGTGGACTCGAAATGGAAATGGCCTCGTTGGATTCGGCGTGGCCGCCCAAATCCATACTCAAGGTGAAGAGCGCTTCGCTCAGGCACGGGCGTGGTTCGCGCAGCTGATCAAGCTGGCACAAATCACGGACCCGATCACCCGACCGGGCAGTGGACTGGTGGCCTTCGGTTCCTTCGCTTTTTCTTTCACTAGCTCTTTCGCCTCACGTTTGGTGATCCCCGAAGTGGTGCTCGGCAAAGATGGCGAGCATGCATGGATTACCGTGACCGGCACGGCGGAGAAGCTTGCCGGGATGCAGTTTGCCGACGCGTTGGCGCTGGCAGAGGTCAAGCTGGCGCAGGCCGCCATTGAGGCCAGCGCTCCGGGTGAAATTGAACTAACCACCGGACAGCTCACCGCAGGTTCCTATTTGGAAGCCGTCACCAAGGCGCTGGGACAGTTTGAAGATCGTGGTATCTCCAAACTGGTCTTGGCGCGCGATATTGTGGCCCGCAGCAGCTCCCCGATTGATCTGGCCTCCGTGTTGCGCACGCTGACCGAGCAGTACGGCAATTGCTGGACCTACGCCGTAGATGGCTTGGTAGGTGCGACCCCTGAAATGCTGGTACGTGTCACCAACGGACTTGCCGAGGCGCGTGTCTTGGCTGGAACCTTGGATCGTGCCACCGCCGGGGCAGACGCTACCGGGTATGCCCACGCGCAGCTCTTCGAAGATCCCAAGCAGCGCCACGAGCATCAGCTGGCCATCGATTCGCTCACCGAATCCCTGAACCCGATCTCGCACGGCATGCAGTCCCCGGAAGAACCTTTCATTTTGCAGCTACCCAATGTCTGGCATCTTGCCAGCGACGTGCGCGCCGAATTGCGCGCGGATGCCGAGGGGCAGCTGCCCTCCGCATTGGACGTCGCGGAGATTTTCCATCCAACGGCAGCGGTGTGCGGTACCCCTACTAAGCGGGCCGGGGTGCTTCTTCGTGAACTTGAGGGTCTAGACCGCGGGCCTTACGCGGGTCCGGTGGGTTGGGTAGATAGCCGTGGTGACGGAGAATTCGGCATCGCTTTGCGCGGCGGCATGCTTGAAACCGAGAACATGATGCGGCTCTACGCCGGTTGCGGCATCGTCCCCGGTTCGGTGCCAGAAGCAGAACTTGCCGAATCTTGGGCAAAAATGCGCCCGATGCGTCAAGCCTTACAGGCCGAATAGAGTCTTGTGCATGGTGTTTTTTCACAGATTCTGAGCATAAGTAATACTTACGCTTGAGCCGACTTGTGTGATGGAAATCTCGGTCTAGTGTGTCCGTGGTTATGATTGTGCCTACGCACTGATCCACTCGCATTACCGAAAGTAGGTTCTGATCCTATGCGTCGAATCAAGAAGAACTTCGTCTCAACGCTCGCCGTCTCCTCGGTGGCACTACTAGCACTGACCGCATGCGGCTCCTCGGGCGGAAGCGACAGCTCCTCCGACGAGGCAAGCTCCGGCTTCCCGGTCAAAGCCGGAAAGTTCACCGTCTGCTCCGATATTCCTTACGAGCCCTTCGAATTCGTCAAGGACGGCAAGAACGTCGGCTTCGACATGGACATCGCCGCAGAAATCGCCACGGATGCCAAGCTGGAACTTAATGTCATCGATGCTAGCTTCGACTCGATCGAATCCGGCTTGTTCAGCGTCCAGTGCGACGTGGCAATCTCCTCGGTCTCCATCACCGATGCTCGCAAGGCAAAGATGGACTTCTCTACCCCTTACATGGACGATGATCTGGTCTTGATCGCCGCCGACGGGTCCGGAGTTACCGACATCGAGTCCGCCAAGGGCAAGAAGGTCGGCGTTCAGCAGGCAACCACCGGCGAGAAATACGCCAAGGAACAGGGCCTGAAGGACACCATCGGTTACGAGGATGCGGGCCTCCAGACCCAGGCGCTTCTTGCAGGTCAGGTTGACGCACTACTGGGTAACCAGTCGGTGCTCGGCTACACCATCAAGGACAAGCCAGGCTACAAGGTTGTCGCCGACTTCAAGACCGGCGAGCAGCTAGGCGTCGCGGTTCCAAAGGACAAGTCCGAGACCCTGGACCTCGTCAACGGCACCCTGAAGCGTCTGACCGATGCAGGCACCATGGAAGAACTAACTGTGAAGTGGTTCGGCGAGAAATAATCCTCCGCCACTAACAGTTTTCAAAGCGAGCGGGGCATAGGCCGCAAACCAACGGTGTTGGGCCTATCCCCGCTCCCTTTATGAGAGGTAATTCAGCATGGCAATGACCACGAGTCAGCGCGCCCGCATGAGCAAGACCATCCAAATAGGCATTTTTGTCATCGCCATCGTTGCCGTCATCGCAGCCGTGGACTGGGATAAGACGGCGTACGCCTTCTTCTCCTTCGACAAATTGGGACCGATGTTCCCAGACATGATCCTCATCGGTCTAAAGAACACCATTTTCTACACCATAATCTCCTTTGCTTTCGGCCTCGTTCTGGGTTTGATTTTGGCATTGATGAAGATGGCGTCTTTCGCACCCTACCGTTGGTTTGCCACGGCATTTATTGAATTCTTCCGCGGTATTCCGGCCATTCTGGTGCTGTTGGCCTTCGGTTTTGGTCTGCCTCAGGCATTCGGAACTAACTGGCCACAGCCGGTCAACGTGATGTTCGCGTTGGGTCTGGTCTCGTCGGCATATATCGCAGAAACCCTGCGTGCAGGTTTGCAGGCAGTGCCTAAGGGGCAGACTGAAGCTGCTCGGTCCCTGGGTATGCCAGCATGGCGGGCCATGGTCACCATCGTGATCCCGCAAGCCTTCAAGATTGTGCTGCCACCGATGACCAACGAAATTATCCTGCTGACCAAGGACACCTCCTTGGCGTTCATTCTCGGTGCATCATTCGCCCAGTACGAGATGACCAAGTTTGGTCGCGACGGCATTTCATCGCTTGACGCCGGTATCACCCCGCTGGTTGTCGCAGGCCTGTTCTACCTGGTTATCACCATTCCGTTGAGCCTGGTTGCCCGTAAACTTGAGTCACGCAGCGCGCGGACCCAGCGATAGTTAGGAATAGAGAATGACGACTCCAAACAATGAGCTTCGGGTCAAAGCCTCCGGCGTAGACATTGCCGGACTGCGCAAGTCCTACGGCTCAAATGAGGTCCTCAAGGGCATCGATCTGACCGTCAAACCAGGCCAAGTGGTCTGTTTGATTGGCCCCTCAGGTTCGGGCAAGTCAACGTTGCTTCGTTGCGTCAACCTGCTCGAACAGCCTAATGGTGGAACCATCCACGTAGCCGGCTTCGAAACCACCGATCCGGAGGTGAAACTGGATAAGATGCGCCAAAATGTGGGCATGGTGTTCCAGCAGTTCAACCTCTTCCCACACCTGACCGTGCTGGAAAACTGCACGGTGGCACAACTCAAGGTGCTCAAGCGCAGCAAGAAGGACGCCGAAAAGACGGCTCGGGAAAATCTGGAGCGGGTAGGCCTGGGTGACTTTGGAGGCCGCTATCCAGATCAGCTCTCCGGCGGTCAGCAGCAACGTGTTGCTATTGCCCGCGCGCTGTCGATGGAACCAACACTGATGCTCTTTGATGAGCCCACCAGCGCCTTGGATCCAGAAACCGTCGGTGAGGTACTTTCAATTATGAAGAACCTCGCAAAATCCGGCATGACCATGCTTGTGGTCACCCACGAGATGAGCTTCGCCAAGGAAGTTGCAGACCGTGTGGTCTTCATGGACGGTGGCGTAGTGGTGGAAGAAGGCAAAGCTGTGGAAGTTATTGGCAACCCGCAGCAGCCGCGTACGCAGGACTTCTTGCGACGCGTCCTTGATCCAACGCACGTGGATATCTAAGCTCTAGAAACTATCAAAAACTGGGGCGTGAAATCGGTGTTTACCGATTCCACGCCCCAGTTTTTATGCTCCCGCCGGCCAGCGCAGCTCCGCGATGCGACTGATCAGTTCTAGGTTCATTTTACGCAGCGTGCTGCGGTCCGCGGTGATTTCGATTAGTCGCAGTTTCCCCGGCTTGGGGGCACGTAGCACTTGGCGCAATTCCGCTTGGGTACTTGCTTGTTGATAGTCCCAACCGTAGGCGATTGCCAGCGGCTGCAATTGAACGTTCTGCGGGGTGGCGAAGAGCCGTTCAACCGCTTGCCCATAACGCCCGGACTCCGCGACCTGCCCATGTTCCAAGGTGGAGAAGATGGCTCCCCCACCATCGTTATAGACCACCACGTCCAGATCTGGAGCCGGCTCCCCCGGAGTCCAGAGCATCGCACTGGCATCATGCAGGAAGGTAATGTCACCCATGATGCTCACCGTTGGTTTCCCGGTGGCCAGCGCCAGTCCTAAGCCCGTAGAAATGGTTCCATCGATACCGGCCAGCCCCCTGTTAGCAAAGACCTGCCCTGAAGCGGCCGCAGCAGGGGCAGCACAAAGGTCAAAATCCCTGATGATATTAGATGAGCCCAACAACAGCGGCCCGTTCACGGTGCTCCACACAGTCTGAGCAACGCTTGGCCCGGTGAGTTGCTCACTGCCATACAGTTCTTCGCAGACGGCGAGCGCTTGGGCGTCAAGTTCCTGCCAGTTGCGAAGCCAATGGTCTGGTGCTTTGCCGGCAAAGCTGAGCAACTCTGTGGGAGTGCTAATTATTCTTTCGCGGCGACGGCCAGGCTCATACCAGGACACCGGAGTTGGTTGCCAGATAGCGGTAGTCACTGCCGGGTCAGCCAGCAGTCTGCCGACCGGCCGGCTTAGTGTGGGGCGTCCAAATAGTACTACCCGCTCGATTTGTGCTGCCCCCACTGCGAGCAAGGGGCGGTAATGCCCGATGGCGTGGGCAGAGAAGCGCGCGTTGGAAGATGGTTCGGCAAAAAGTGGAAGTCCGAGCTGTTGTGCAAAGGCCTGAGCTTCGGAGCCTGCTCCATGCCCGGCTATCACCACGGTACGTCGCTCTTCGAGCCCCTCAGGTACGGACCAGTTGACCGGCTGCGCAGACTGTTGCCACAACGCAGCGTCTAGTTCGGTCCAGCGCTGGTTTGCCACGGTATCTGTCGGCCCTGGGGTCAGCGGGTCACGGAACTGTAAGTTGAGCTGTACCGGACCACCTGGGCGTGTTGCCGACCCGGCAAGGGCAGAGAGTGCATCGGTCAGTGCTTGGCTCGGGTCTGCCCCGGCGGGAACGTTGAGCACTGTACGCACATGAGTACCAAAAAGTTGTTTCTGGTCGGTGCTTTGGCTCGCCCCGGTTCCTAACAATTCGTCGGGACGATCTGCAGAGAGCACCAGCAGCGGTGTTGCGGTGTGGTTCGCTTCCATGATGGCAGGTAACAACTCACCTATGGCGGTGCCCGACGTCGCGATAAGCGCCACCGGGGTCTGTGAACCTTGGCTGAGCCCTAAGGCGAGGAAACCGGCGGAGCGTTCATCGATACGTACATGAATGCGTAGCACTCCGGTGGCTTCAGCCTCGGCCGCGGCGTAAGCCAGTGGTGCGCTGCGTGAACCTGGTGAAAGTACAATCTCGCGCACCCCTGCAACGATGAGCCCTGCCAATACTTGGCGGGCCGTATCGATTGCTGGTTGTCCGTCCTCGTGCCGTGCGCTCACGCCGTGCTTCACCCCTGAAGTATCCCTTGAAAGTATCGGTTCAAGTCTATGCCGAAGGTGACAGACAAAAACCCCGGTGCGGGATCTCAAGATGTTCTTGAGTTCCTGCACCGGGGTCTAGAAGGGCGTTATCTAGTCTTTGTTCTTGCCGTTGCCCTTGCCATTGCCGTTGTTTCCGTTGTTGCCCTTGCCCTGTTTGAAGACCTGGACCACGGATGGGCGTGGGCCGTAGAACTGGCCTTTACCCGCAGACTGTGGCGACTTGATGAAGTCTGGGAAGAGTGATGCTGGCTGGGCAAAGCTTCCGCCTTCACCCGGGTGCTGGACCGAGACAAAGACCGAGTTGTCTTTATCGTGTACCACTGGACCGCAGGTTTCTGCGCCGGTTGGAACGGCGAGGAACTGCTCAACACGTCCGCGGTCTTTGCCGTGCAGGCTGACCTTGTGCAAAGCGTCAGACAGGCCAATGACTCCGGGAGCACCATCGGTGGAGATCCACAGGTTACCTGCCGAATCAAAGGCCAGGTTATCTGGGCACGAGATTGGAGACACCTTGTCGGTGGGGTAACCGGAGAAGTAGGTGGAGTCATTTACTCGTGGGTCTCCGGCAACAAGCAAGATATTCCAGGTGAATCGGGTGCTTGTTGCGTCATTACCGGCCTCGGTCATTTCCAGTACGTGACCATCGCGGTTGGCGATACGTGGGTTCTGCTCTGTGGCGCCTTCCTTGCCGTCCTTGCCACGGTCGGTGTTGTTGGTCAGTGCGACGTAGACCTTGCCCGAGACCGGGCTTGGTTCAACATCCTCTGGACGGTCCATCTTGGTGGCGCCAGCTTTATCTGCGGCCAATCGGGTGTAGACCAAGACTTCGTCAACACTCATTCCTTCGACCATGGATTTTCCGTTGCGTACCAGTGGTAGCCACTGTCCGGTGCCATCAAATGCACCGTCAGAAGGAACCTGGCCACTTCCGTCAAATTCGGATGCCGGCGAGTTTCCGGCGAACTTGGCAACATATAGGTCACCCTCGTTGAGCAGGGTCATATTGTGCCGGCGATCGTTCTTCCGGTAGGTATCCTTCGAAATGAACTTGTAGATGTATTCGAATCGCGAGTCATCACCCGAGTACGCCACTGCCTTGCCGTTTTTGGCAATGCGTACGGTCGCGCCTTCGTGCTTAAATCGGCCCAGGCTCGTGTGCTTAACCGGGGTAGAATCCGGATTCTGCGGGTCAATTTCGACAATCCAGCCGAAACGGTTCGCTTCATTCTCGTAGCCTGCATGGTTCAAACCAAAGCGTGGGTCGGTTAGTTCCCAGCCTCGGTCTGTTGCCCCGGTACCGATGCCGTAGCGTGCTTCTTCAGCGGTTCCACGGCCTTGGAAGTACTGATCAAAGTTTTCTTCACCGGAAAGTACTGTTCCCCAGGGGGTGGTACCGCCGGCGCAGTTATTCAAGGTACCCAAGACAAGCTTGCCCGTAGGGTCTGCAACCGTCTTGAGCAGGTCGCTTCCTGCGGCCGGCCCATCAACGGCAAACGGGGTGCTTGCCGTGATACGGCGGTTACGTTCGCCGCCCACTACATAGGTCCACCGCTGATCATGCTTTTTGCGTTTGATCTCAACCACGCTCAAGCCGTGGGAGTTCATGGCGATACGGCGAGCTTCATCGGTGTTTGCGACAAACCACGCTGCATCAAACATCATGTCTTCATTTGAATACTCGTGGTTAGCTACCAACACCCCGGTGCGTCCGGAGTACTTGTCGGCAATGATGTCCAGGTAATCACAGTTGTAACCAAACTGCATTGCCTGCGACTTCGCCGACTGCTTCTTCGAATCAAATTCCGGGCTGTTAGCAAATAGTGGATCTCCCCACCGAATAATTGCGTGCCAGTCATAACCTTCTGGGACGCTCATATTGTCCACGGAACGTGAAACCGGGTCGATAGCGTCAAACTTCAGGTGACCACCCCTGCCGCGGCCGGTGTCTACCAATGGTGCTGCTACAGCGTTCGGAGCACCGAACAACTGTGGGCCGATGACCAGTGCCGAGGCGCCAACCGCACCGAGTCCCAGCACGTTTCGACGAGATAGTGCCTGATCTGCGACATCCTTGAAGTAGCTATTACCCGAGGTATTGCACTCTGGTTTGACGCAAGCATCACCACATTTGAAGTGGCAGGTAGCTGCGGAGCGTCCGCCGCGGGTGTGGCCCAGCATTGGCAACAAGGTACGGATGGGATTCATAACTGCGGCACTTCCTCATTCTTTAGCTCACGTTCAGGGGAACGAACGAATTGAGCTTGTCATTGGGAAATGAGCCAACGTCGACGTGCAGGTTAACTTGAGGTAAACACCTTAATTGTGACTTTCTGGGGCCATCAATTGTTCGTAGCACTCTCTGACCCGCTGCTCCCACCAGGTCCTGCGTTCGGTAGTAACGCTCAAGGTACGCAACTTGTCTTCGTCTGGAGCTACCCGGCGTACCGGAAGCTGTCCGGCGGTGGCCAGCAGCGGTGTTGCGGTGACATCTTCGGCAAATAACGATCCGGTGGCAAGCCCACATGCGTACGGTAGCTGCGGCACCGCCGAGGCGAGGGCGGCTGCCTGCGCTAAACCTACCGAGGTATCTAAGGCGCTGGAAACGACAACATCTAATCCGGACTGCGCGGCGATGTCGAGAACCGCTTGGATCCCACCCAGTGGCTGTGCTTTGATCACCATCAGATCAGCTGCCCCCAGCCGGGCTACTTCTAATGGATCAGAATGTTTGCGTACCGCTTCATCTGCCGCAATTTTTAGCTCAACCCCGTGGGAGCGCAGCCGCTCACGGACCCGCGCCAAGCCAACAATGCCAGGCACAGGCTGCTCGGCATACTGCAGGTCGAATTCAGAAAGCTTCAGCAATGCGCTTACCGCCTCGTCGATTCCCCAGCCGGTGTTTGCGTCCACGCGTAGCGCAGCGTCTGGGAACAGTCGCCGGGTCTCTGCCACCCGAGCGATATCGTCGTCAAGATGTTGTCCCTTTTCGGCGACCTTAATTTTGATGGTGTGCGGTGCATCGTAATTCGCTAGGACACCGGCGATCTGGTTCGCTCGCACCGCAGGCAGTGTGGCGTTCACCGGGATACTGGTGCGCAGCGGCGTGGGAAAGTCCGTGTAGGCGGCTTCAATGCCAGCGGCGAGCCAGCGTGAGGCTTCGGCTGGCCCGTATTCAAGAAAGGCCGAGAATTCACCCCACCCGGCAGGACCGTGAATGAGTAGCGCTTCGCGTTCGGTGACACCACGAAACTTCACCCTCATGGGTAAGCGCACTACATGCGCGTTGGCTATCAGTTCTTCCACCGGTGGCAAAGCAAAGTTCATACCCTAAGCCTAGCTATAGTGTCTAGGCTTACAGACCCGGTTCATAGGGCACCTACACCAAAATGTGACATTCTAGAGTCATGAGTCCGCGGTCAATTCTAAGCTCCCCACGCCACCTGAGCTGGTGGTGGGCTTTGCCATTGCTCGCCGGGCTTTTTGTCGTCGAGTACCTGTTCTTTGTCCAGCTTCGTTCTGGACAATGGGCTGACCAAGCGGCTTTTGTTGGCTGGACGCAATGGTGGCCACGAACAAAAATACTGGATCCAATGCGTGAATTCTTGGATCTTTTACCCTGGATTTGTGCTGGAATGTCCGGCATTTTCTTGATCTATCGAGTGATTCGCGACCGTAGTTTCTTACGTGCCGCACTCGCCGTGGCCGCGGTAGCTGCCGCGTTGCTCAGCACTCAGCTGCTTAAACACTTATTGTTAGAACGCCCCGATTTTAACTTCGGTACCGTGGGCAACTCTTTCCCTTCCGGACACACCACCGTGGCTGCGGCGTCCATGGGACTGATGTACCTGATTTCGCCGCCAAAACTGCGCCCAGTGGTGCAACCTATTGCCTGGATCTTTGCCACCGTGACCGGATTGGCAACGCTCGTTTGTGGTTGGCACCGTCCCAGTGACATCGCCGGCGGCTTTATGATTGCCGCCTTCTGGCTGGTCTTGGTCAGTGCGATCTTGCAACGTATCCAGCCGTTGGGTCCAGTGGTTCGGGAGTCCGGCTGGTCTAGGAAGACTGGTGCCACGTGTCTGGTTCTCTGGGTGTTGGTCTTGGCAGCTTCGATGTGGCTGCCGCATCCACATATCCAGCGTATCCCGGATATTTTGTTGATCACCTATGCGGTGCTCGGCTTGGTTCATGTGACAGTGGCTTCGCTCATTGCCAGCCTGTGTTTGCGTTCGGTGGTTACCGGGCCCATGCGGAAGCCTCAGGTGTAGTCCTTAGAGTCTGCCTGCCTTGAGGTCTTAGACAACGGATGCCGCATCTTGCCGCTACGGCAGGGCAATCCGCCGGCATTGAGCCCTGCGGTTAGCCACGCAAGGCTACGGGCAGCAAAGTTATACTCGGTTCATTTTGGAGTGCAAAATCGCCGCCGCGCGCTGCGAATCTGGGATGGTGACCGCGAATCGCTTGCCATCTTCCAGATCAAAAGACAGCCCTTCACTCCGGCGTAGCACTACCGCCGAGCCGCCCGGGAAGAAGCGCCACCCCCAGCCGCTCCATTCCATCGGCAAGATTTCTTCACTGCGGACTTCCTTGATCTGATTTACAGAAATGGTTCGTAGTGGGAAAGCAAAGATTGCCGACGAAACACGTACTTGATCTTCGGTGATTCGTACGCGGATCTTGCACAGACCCAGAATCAGTGGAGTGAGTATCAAGACAAAAAGCGGTCCCGAAATCAGCATGATGAGAGTTTCTGACTCATCATCACCCTTCAACACGGTCAACATCACGATGCCCATGGCCAGCGGGAACAGGCCCAAAAGCCAAAACCACCACGAGGCACTGGCAGTCTGGTTGAAGCCCTGCGCGGAAGATGTCGTTGCTGTGTTTGCTACAGGTACCGAAGTATCTCGGCCCTGAGCCTGAGCCACACGCTGACGCCGCTTGGCCTGAGATTCCTTGGCATGCTGCTGATACACCCCGGCGATCCAGACGGGAAGCAAACCAACCAATGAGGCCACAATGCTCAGTACTGTGAAACCGCCGCTTAGCAGTGCCTGCGTCGGGTCTCCGGCCAGGGCAGAAGGAACCGCGCAGCTGACGAACAGTCCGGCGCTAGTCCATGCCGCGAGTCCGCCAACAAAGAGCAAGAGGCTATGGAGCACTGGCTTGTGTGACAGCGAGAAAGAAATAAATCCGAGAACTGCACCGCCAATGGCAAGTGAGATGCACACAGTGACAAAAACACGCGTGTCGGTGAATCCATCAGGGTATGCGCTGCCCGACCAGTGAGTCGCGGTAATCGCCGGCAGACTGGTTCCTAGAAGTAGCCGGGTGCCCAGCACTATGAGGCTCGGCAGAACCAACAAGAGGGTAAGTAACGAGCGGTGCTTGACCTCGTAGTGTGGCATGGAAATAGTCTAGTCCTCGCTCGTCGGTGCGCGCCTGGGCAGTACGCAGTAGTCGCTGCGACCTAGAACCTCCGGCCGAAGTATTTAGTACAGTCTAGTAAACCCGCGTTGACTTGCAAAAAATACAACGAATACAGGGTAAAAGGGTATCGCCCGGCCTGTTGGCCGGGCGATGCCCTTTTACTTACTTCCGATTACAGGGCTGCTAAGGCGGCCTTTGGATCGGTCATCGCGTCCGCGACGTAACGCAGGAAGCCTGCGGCGGTTCCGCCGTCACAAACACGGTGGTCGAAGCTCAGGGTCAGCTCACAGATGGAGCGAACCTTGATCTTGCCGTTGACTACCCACGGCTTTTCTACGACCCTACCAATGCCGAGGATCGCTGCTTCTGGGTAGTTGATGATCGCTGCCGAACCGTCAACGTTGAACACCCCGTAGTTGTTGATAGTGAAGGTGCTGCCCGAGAGGTCGCGGACCCCGGCCTTACCTTCGCGAGCCAAGGTTGCCAGACGGGCAAACTCGGCCGAGAGTTCCACGGCGTTGAGCTTATGCGCCTCACGCACGTTGGGAACAACCAGTCCGCGCTCGGTTTGCGCTGCGAAGCCCAAGTTGACCCCCTCGAAGAGGGTATGGCGCAGTCCGCCGTCGGCTTCGGTGTCGATGCGGCTGTTCATTTCTGGGAAACGTGCCAGCCCTGCGATGGCGAAGCGTGAGATCAGTGCGAGCATACTTGGCGCACTGCCCTGAGCTTCCTTCAACTTGCTCCGTAGCTTGAGCAGTTTGGTGACATCAACGTCCACCCAGACGGTAGCTTCTGGGATTTCGCGGCGCGAGGTAGCCATCGCGTTTGCGATGGTGCGGCGCACCCCGGTCAGTACCTGCGAGCTTGCCACTGGAAGTGCGGTGCGTGAATCCTCACCAGTAGTCTGCGTTGCCACAGCCGGAGCTTGGGTAGGCGCTACCGGTGCGGCGGTCGCCTGAACCGATGGTGCTGCAGCCTCCGAGCCCTGGCCGATCAATGCTTCCACGTCACCGCGCAGCACCAAACCGTCCGGTCCGGTGCCAGTGACCTGAGTGATATCCACCGAGTTTTCCTTCGCCAGTTTGCGCACCAAAGGATTGATGACCTTGGTGGCAACCGTGGTGGTCTCGCTGGAGGCGGACGCGGTGGTAATTCCGGCGCGTGGGCGACGACGCCGGCTGGTGTTGGTCTTGGCTCCACCGGTTCCGTAACCGATCAGCACGTTACCGCTGCCTTCGTCTTCTTCCTCGGGAACCTGCGTGCCGGCAAGTTCTTCTTCGAGGTAGGTTTGCGCGCCTTCGGCTGGCTGCTGCGCCGGCGCTTCATCCTCCCCGCCGGTGTTCACCGAGAAGAACGGCTTATCAACGAGCATCATCTGCCCGGCTTCACCGTACAAGGTAGCGACCACACCTTCAAAGGGCGAAGGGATCTCCACCAACGATTTAGCTGTTTCTACCTCAGCGATAGGCTGGTCAACCGCGACGGTGTCCCCCGCGGCGACCATCCAACGCACCAGCTCCGCCTCGGTGAGTCCTTCACCTAGGTCGGGTAACAGAAAGGTCTTGACGCTCAATTTACGCCTCCCACTGAAGTTGATCTACCGCATCGAGGATGCGTTCGGCGCTTGGCAAGTTGTACTTTTCCAAGGTTGGTGCCGGATAAGGAATGTCAAAGCCGGTCACGCGCAGCACCGGCGCCGCCAGCGAATGGAAGCACCTCTCCTGCACGCGGGCCACAATTTCACTAGCCACCGAGACAAACCCTTGGGCTTCGGCCACCACGATGGCGCGCCCGGTCTTACGCACCGAGGCGCAGACGGTCTCATCGTCAAAGGGCACGATGGTGCGGATATCAATGACTTCCAAGCTGATGCCTTCTTCGGCGGCAAGTTTTGCCGCTTCCATGGCGGTAGAGACGCTGGGACCGTAGGTGATCAATGTGGCGTCTGAGCCGGCACGAGCAATGCGCGCGGCCCCCTCGGTGGTTGCGGCCCGCTTGGCCTCGTAGTCGCTGGCCAGTACCTGCAGATCTACCTGTTCCTTGGACCAGTAGAGCTTCTTTGGTTCGAAGAAGATCACTGGATCTGGCGAATCAATTGCTTCGCGCAGCATCAGGTAGGCGTCCTTGACGGTGGCCGGGGTGAATACCTTGAGTCCCGGGGTGTGCGCGTAATAGGCCTCGGAGGAATCGCAGTGGTGCTCCACGCCGCCCACGCCGCCAGCGTATGGGATGCGGATCACCATCGGCAGATCCACCTTGCCGCGGGTGCGGTTGTGCATCTTAGCTACGTGCGAGGCGATTTGTTCAAAGGCCGGGTAAGCGAAAGCGTCAAACTGCATTTCAATGACCGGACGCATGCCGTTCATTGCCATGCCGATGGCCATGCCCACGATGCCCGATTCGGCCAGCGGGGTATCAAAGCAGCGTTCGGAACCAAAGCGTGCGGTCAGCCCGTCGGTGATGCGGAAAACGCCACCGAGGGTTCCCACATCTTCACCGAAGATGACCGTCGAGTCGTTAGCGACCAAGGCATCTGCCAGGGCGGTGTTTAGTGCCTTGCCGAAGGTGACCGGCTGATTTTGGGTTGCTGCCTTAGCAGCTGCGCGTGCGGTTGCATCGCTGACATTTGGGTTGACGTGTGATGTCGTGGCGGTCATGGCTAGGCCTCCTCACGGGCTAGTTCGTCGGCCAGCAGCGCCTGCTGCTCGGCCAGCTGAGTGGTCTTGGACGCAAATACGTGCTCAAAGAGTTCACTTGGCGGGGTATTTGCGTCCTGGTTCATGCCGTCGCGTAGCTTCTTGGCGATAGCTTCGGCGCGCTCGGTGATTTTTGCTTGGGCTTCTTCGGTCAGTAGCCCGGCATCGTCGAGGTAGGCGTGCATGCGAGTGACCGGGTCCTTCGCGATCCACTCCTGGACCTCGGAGTCCTCACGGTAGCGCTTGTCGTCATCGGCGTTGGTGTGTGCCTGCATGCGGTAGGTGTGCGCTTCGATCAGTAGCGGGCCATTGCCTTCACGGGCTAGGCGCACCGCACGGCGCATCACTGCCATCAAGGCCATCAGGTCGTTACCGTCAACACGTTCGCCAGCCATACCGTAACCGACGGCCTTATGTGCCAGCGATGGTGCGGCACTCTGCTGCGAGAGTGGCACCGAGATGGCGTACTTATTGTTCTGTACGAAAAAAATCACCGGGAGTTTGAAGACCGCGGCGAAGTTCAGCGCCTCGTGGAAGTCGCCCTCACTGGTAGCACCGTCGCCACACATGGCAACAACTACGGTGTTTTCACCGCGCAGCTTGGCCGCATGGGCCACACCGACGCCGTGCAACAGCTGAGTGGTCAGCGGGGTGGACATCGGGGCGCAGTTATAAGCCTTTGGATCATAACCACAGTGCCATTCACCGCGGAAGCTAGTCATAACCTCCATCGGAGCCACACCCTTGGTGAGTACGGCCACGGTGTCGCGGTAGGTCGGGAAGAGCCAGTCGCTCTCCTCCAGGCACAGGGCGGCTGCCACCTGGCAGGCTTCTTGTCCATGGCTGGAAGGGTAAACGGCCATGCGACCCTGGCGGACCAGAGCGGAGTTCTGGTCATTAACACGGCGTCCCACGGCGAGCGCGGAGTAGGCATCCATCAGCTCGGCCGGGCTCGGCAAGGGGTATTCGTGCCCTGGTTCGGTCCCCTGGTCGCTTTCCTCGCGGAGGGTTCCATCAACATTGAGCAGATTGATCATATGCCGTGCTGGCAGCATGTAATCTTCGGGGGTAATCCCGAACTTTTTGCTGACCGATGAGATGCGATCTTCGTGAGCTTCGGTGCTCATGCCATCACGCCTTTCGTTATCTGGTTGAGTACTAAGAAACGACGTCTTGTGACTCAACTCACCCGAACATCAATTGTCATCAATTATGCGCAGTCGGATCATTTTGTATCCAGTCCGCTCCAAAATCGTAGAAAGTTGAGCATAGGATACGTATACTTGTAGACGATTAGTACGCTCAAAATGGGTTTGGCGAATTCTCGTCCTACCCCCTGCAAGGAGAACAAATGGCCGCGGATGCGGAACTAAAGCTGGACGACGTTGACCGGGCAATCCTGGCAGAGCTGACCAATGACGGCCGGCAATCGGTGACCACGGTAGCCCAGCGCGTCCACGTTTCTCGAGCACACGCGTATTCACGCATCGCAAAGCTGCAAGATGCTGGGGTTATTACCCGGTATACCGCCGTAATCGATCCGGTCAAAGCAGGGTTGAAGGCCAGTGCCTACGTGACGCTGAAACTGCGTCAGCACTCCTGGCGGGAACTGCGTGACCACCTCGCCGCGATTCCCGAGGTGCAGCATATTGGACTGGTCGGCGGAAACTTTGACGTGATTCTCCTGGTTCGCGCCAAAGACAATTTGGATTTACGACGCGTTGTTTTTGAACAATTGCAATCTTTGCCAACGGTGCTTGATACCCAGACCTTATTGATCTTCGAAGACTCAGATACCCGCTAAGCGCGGGTATGACAAAGCAGGCGAGACAGTAGCTTCCGTCTCGCCTGCTTTGTTTGTACTTTTAGTTTCCGCCGGTAAAGACCGGTGGCCGCTTTTCTTGGAAGGATTTAAATCCTTCGGCATAGTCGCTCGTGTCGCACAATGCTGCTTGTGCTTTGTTTTCCGTGCGCATCGAGGCCCAGAGGCCTGCGCGCTCGTCACGGATCTGCGCCACCAGCTTCTTCGAGGCGATGAACGCTTGGGTAGCGCCCTGCGCCACCTTGGCGATAATTTCTTCGCTACGCTCCACTAGTTCCTCTGCAGGGAATGCTCGGGAGAAGAGCCCCGAACGTACCGCTTCGGCACCGGAGATCAGCTGTGCGGTGTAGATCATGTCCAGGGTGCGGTGTGCCCCGAGACGCTCGGTGAACAACCAGTGACCGCCGGAGTCGAGGGTCGCGCCGAGGTTTGCAAACGGAGAACCAATCTTCGCGTTCTCTGCCACGTACACCACGTCGGTGGCCACGGCTAGACCGAGCCCCACGCCAAGACAAGCACCCTGCACGATGGCAAAGGTGGGTGCCGGGAAACTGGACATCTTCTCCAGCAATGGCTGGACTAGCCCGTCAAGGTAGCCCATGACGTCGTCATCAGCCGGGTTCACCCCAGAGATGTCGCGTCCTGCGCAGAACCCGCGGCCCTCGCCGCGTAGCACCAGGGCTCGTACGGTGCCCTCGGAGACCCCTTGAGCTGCCTTGTCATAGGCCTTAGAGAGTTCTTGCAAGCCGGCTGGATCCAAAGAGTTCATCTTCTTTGGAGCGTTAAGCATCACGGTGGCGATGCCTTCGCTGATGCTAAGTTCAATCATCTGTTATCCCCTAGGAATCAAAGTTGACGCTGAGCTTGTCGCTGGTTGGGTGCGACTGGCAGGTCAGCACGTAGCCGGCTTCAACTTCTTCTGGTTCCAGTGCATAGTTCTCCGACATGGTCACCGAGCCTGAGGTGACCTTTGCGCGGCAGGTGCCACACACGCCGCCAGCACAAGCGAACGGAACATCTTGGCGGACTCGAAGGGCGGCATTTAGCACCGTTTCGTTTGCACGCACAGGCGACTTCACCTCACCTTGCAACCCGTCAAGGGTGAAAGTGATTTCAAAGCTCGTCTCGTTTTCATCCACCAATACCGGACGGCCCACCTGTCCCTGCGGACGGTTCGGCTCACCGGTGCTAAATAGCTCAAAGCGCACCTTGTCGGCCGGGACCTCAAGGACCTTGAGTTCATCACGGACCATCTGCACCAGTTCGAACGGCCCACAGAGGAACCATTCGTCAACCTTCGGCGCCTGCAGCACGTTGTTGAGCAAGGCCGAAAGCTTCTCTGCGTCGATACGTCCGGAAAGCAACGGGGAAATACGCTGTTCGCGGCTCAGCACATGGTGCAGTGCCAGGCGTGCGGGGTAGCGATCCTTGAGATCTGCCAGTTCCTCCAGGAACATCACGTCCATGGCGGCCTTATTGGCGTAGATCAAATCAAAACGGGTGTTCTCGTTGGCTTCCAAGATGGTGCGTGCAATAGCCAGGACCGGGGTGATGCCACTGCCTGCGGCCACCGCAACGAACCGATCCTGGTTCACGGTATCCACCGAGGAAGGATCATTCATTCCGGTGAGCTTGTGCTTGGAAATGAATGCGCCGGTTGGGCTCATCACATCAATCTGGTCCCCGGCCACGAGTTCCTCATTGGCCCAGGTAGAGAACTGTCCACCAAGATCTTTCTTGATGGCTACCTTTATCTGCTTACCGGTGGGAGCAGCACAGATTGAGTAAGAACGGCGAACCTCGACGAGTTCACCTTCTGCGTTTGGCAGTTCCTTACGCAACGCCACGTACTGGCCGGCGACGTAATCGAAGTCGGCAGAAAGCTCTTCGGGAATCGCGAAGCTTACTTCGATCGAGTCCTTGGTCAGCCGGCGCACTTCGGCAACCGTCAGACGGTGGAAGGTGGCCCGACGACGGGTGGGAATAGTTTGTTCGCTCATGAAAGCACCTTGAAGTAGTCGAAGGGTTCTAAACAGTCTTTGCAGGTGTACAACGCCTTGCAGGAGGTCGAGGCGAAACGCGCAAGCTCTCGGGTATTTAGCGAGTGACACCGTGGGCATTTAACGCTGATGCCCAGAGTTACCCGTCCGCTGTGACCGGTGCCGGTGGGCGGCGCAATCCCGTATTCTTCGAGTTTGCGCTTACCGTCCTCGGTCATCCAGTCGGTAGACCATGCTGGGGTCAGTACCAGCTTGACGTCTACCTTCTCGATTCCTGCCTCGCCGAAAGCGAGGTAGAGGTCTTGGGTGATCACGTCCATGGCTGGGCAGCCCGAGTAGGTCGGGGTGATGATGACCTGGACGCTGCCGTCTTCGTTGGCGTTCACCTCGCGCAGAATGCCCAGGTCCGCAATGGAAAGCACTGGGATTTCTGGGTCGGTCACTTTAGCGGCGATGCTAAAGAGTTCCTCGGCGTTAGTCATGACGTTGTTCAAGACTGTTGCTCCCTTCAAACGGATTAGGGAATCGGTTACCAGCTCGCACCGGGGTGCTTGCGGGCAAGTACTTGCATCTCGGCCAGGATGAAGCCCAGATGTTCGGAATGTTCGCCGACACGTCCGTGTGCCATCGCCATTCCTGACTTAGGAATTTCTAGTCCGGCTTCTGCCAGCACGTCAGTGATTTCCTTTTCCCACGCTTCGCGCAAGGTAGAGGGCAGTACCGCCACGTCACCTAGGGTGCGGTGAAGCTCTTCGTCCTGGAACATTTCGCCGGTATAAGGCCAAAGTACTTCCAGTGCGTGACGCATCTTTGCTGCCGACTCTTCGGTGCCCTGGCCCAGACGGATAGTCCAAGCGGCCGAGTGGTCACGGTGGTAGTCAACTTCCTTGACTGCCTTGGCGCAGATTGCCGCGATGGTCTCATCTGTGGATTCCAAGAGCTTGCTGTAGAGCAAGTGCTGATAGATGGAGATAATCAGCTGGCGCATAATTGTGACGCCAAAGTGACCGTTAGGCTGCTCAACGATCTGTAGTGAGGTGAAGTCTTCTTCCTCGCGCCAGTAGGCCAGGTCATCTTCGCTCTTGTCCCAGGCCAGTCCGGCATAGGTCAAGAAGGAACGGGCGTGGCCCAGAACATCAAGGGCGATGTTGCCAAGGGCAATATCTTCTTCGATTTCTGGGGCGCGGGAGATCCAGTGAGAGAGGCGCTGAGCCAAGATGAGCGCGTCATCGCCGAGGTGCAACGCATACTGTGCGACCTCGTCACTTGGCTTGGCACCGGCAACGGCAATATCTTCCGGACGCAGTGCGTTACCCGGGGTGACACGAGTGGCTGATGCCAGCGCGTCGCCGAAGCTGTCCAGTGATGCGTCGAGTTCTTCGTGGTTCACAGGTGCTTCACTCCTTCGCTGGCCTTGTAATAGGTCGCGTGACGGTAGTCCTTGCCCTGCGGGGATTCAAAGAACGCATCCTTGCTATCCGGGTCGGAGGTGATGATGTCGGTGGAGCGCACTACCCATAGAGAGACGCCTTCATTGCGACGGGTGTAGAGATCTCGCGCATTGCGCAGTGCCATCTCTTTATCCGGTGCGTGTAGCGATCCTGCGTGGACATGTGAAAGTCCTCGGGAGGAACGGACGAATACTTCCCACAGGGGCCAATTGCTCTTGTGGCTCATGTTAGGCAACCTCACTTTGTTCTTGCTTTGCGGCGTAAGCGGTAGCGGCTTCACGGACCCAGGCACCTTCGCGGTGGGCCTCGCGGCGACGTTCGAGTCGCTGGGCGTTGGCTGGACCATTGCCCTTGATAACGTTCATGAATTCGTCCCAGTTCAGATCCTTGTGGATCCACTGCTTCTTCTCTTCGTCGAAGTGCAGGTTCTCGTCAGGCAGGGTCAGGCCCAAGACCTTGACCTGCTCGGCGATCATTCCTACGAAGCGCTGGCGCAGTTCGTCATTGGAGAAGCGCTTAATCTTCCACGCCATGGACTGGGCGGAGTTTGGGGACTGGTCATCTGGTGGGCCAAACATCATCAGCGATGGTTCGTAGAAGCGGTTGATCGCATCCTGCGCCATCTGCTTCTGCTTCTCGGTGCCACGCGAGAGCGAGAGGAGGATTTCGAATCCCTGACGCTGGTGGAATGATTCTTCCTTGCACACTCGCACCATGGCACGGCCGTATGGACCGTAGGAGGCGCGGCACAGTGGCACCTGGTTAGCGATGGCTGCACCATCAACAAGCCAACCAATGGCGCCCATATCTGCCCAGTTGCGTGCGGTGTAGTTGAAAATTGAGGAGTACTTGGCGCGTCCGGTCAGTAGCTGATCGTTGAGCTCATCGCGCTCGGTGCCCAAGGTTTCGGCAGCCGAATACAGGTAGAGCCCGTGACCGGCTTCGTCCTGAACCTTGGCCATCAAAATGGACTTACGCTTCAGTGATGGAGCACGGGTGATCCAGTTAGCCTCCGGCTGCATTCCGATAATTTCGGAGTGCGCATGCTGGGAGATCTGACGGGTGAGCGTCTTGCGGTATGGCTCAGGCATCCAATCTCGGGGCTCAATCCGAGAATCGTCGCCAATCAGGGCGTCGAAACGCGACTGGGATTGCTGCTCTTCATAGCTTGGGACGGCACTTAGTCCCGGCTCCTGCGGTGTGGTCGGGGCCATGGTTCACCTCACTGAAAATTAATTTACATACTGACCGTTCGTTCAGTATATGAGGGTGCCCTCGATCACGTCAACCGCACGCGTCATGCTTGCGCATAAATACTTCGCATCCTCCACTTCAGACCCACCCCATTCCCCTCGCGAATGCCGATTATTGCGCCACAACCGATCAAAACTGGCGATATCCGGTTCGAAAACCCTCGCCGGAAACGCAGAAATCCCCTGCTGCCACACCCAAAGAATGGGGTGACACCAAGGGATTGCTCAGTAGTACCAGCGCGGCTCACAGCGCTTGCCACTACGCGAATAGTTACGCGTTAATGAGGACCTTATCTGCCTGCTTGTTCTTGAAGAACAGTGCGTCTAAGGAAATGCGGCCCGGTCCCACGAGGAACAGCGCCAATGCGCCGGCGGCCAACGCCAATACAAGCTCAAAGCCGCCATTTTCGACAAAGACTCCGCCCGGCGCGTGCACCATGAATAGCGCAACGACCATCTGGACACCCAGCAGGCCAGCGAAGACTCGAGTCAGTAGCCCCAGAATAATAGCGATACCACCGACGATTTCAAGGGTTGCTACCACCGGAGCAATCAGGCCAGCCGCCGGTACGCCCATCTGACCAAAAGCGGCAACGGTGCCCTCGATGGTGAACTGGAAGAATTTCTGCCAACCGTGGGCCAAGAAAAGGAAGCCGAAAGCCAAGCGCAACAGCGTGCGCGCAGCGGTCTGCAGGCGAGGGTTCTCGATAAAAGCGTTCATATAGGTGACTCCTGGTCAGTAGATCCGACTAATTTCGGATATCGAACAATTAGCTTCGCCGCCGACGGTTCGGCGCGAGCTCCGAGTTACACCCTAGGACAAATTACTTTAATCTTCAACTAATGTTGCGGGACTCAACGATTTGCACTGGCTCAGGCAGATGGGTGTGGCCTTGCCGTGCACCTGTTCACGGATTAAAAAAGCCCGCCCCAACTCAACTTTCAAGCAGTTGAGTTGGGGCGGGCCGAAGCTACGCTCAAGGCGAGAAAGTCCTAGAGAACCTTGGAAAGGAAATCGCGGGTACGTTCTTGCTGAGGGTTACCAAACAATTCTTCTGGCTGACCTTCTTCACACACGACGCCGCCGTCCATGAAGACCACCCGGTCCCCCACCTCGCGGGCGAAGCCCATCTCGTGAGTGACCAAGACCATCGTCATGCCAGAGTCCGCCAGTTCCTTGATGACCTGCAAAACCTCGCCGACCATTTCCGGGTCCAAGGCACTGGTTGCCTCATCAAAGAGCATGATTCCAGGAGACATCGCCAACGCGCGGGCGATAGCCACGCGCTGCTTCTGCCCGCCGGACAAGGACGCCGGACGGGCATTAGCCTTGTCGGACAATCCCACACGGGTCAATAGCTCTTCAGCCTTGGCTCGCGCCTCGGTGCGGTTCATCTTCTTAAGCTCCACCGGAGCCAACATGATGTTTTCCGCGACCGACATATGCGGGAACAAGTTGAAATGCTGGAAGACCATGCCCACGTGGCGGCGGACCTCGTTGATATCAACCTTTGGATCGGTGACATCAAAGCCGTCAACAACCACCTTGCCGGCGGTGATCTCTTCGAGCTTGTTCAGGCAACGCAAGAGCGTGGACTTGCCGGAACCCGAAGGCCCGATCACACAAACTACTTCACCCTCTGCCACGTCAAGATTGATCCCCTGCAGGACCTCGTTAGACCCGAAGGACTTACGTAGATCCTTGACCTGAATCTTGGACGTCGTGGTCTTTTCGCTTACGGTGCTCATTTGTTAAACCTCCGATCGGCAAAGTTTGCCAATTTGGTCAGGGCCATGATGGCTACGAAGTAAATGAAGCCGACGATAATCAGAGTCTCGGTGACTCGGAAGTTCGCCGCGTAAATCTGCTGACCCTGGTAGAGCAGCTCGCCGAAACCAATGGCAAGCAACAATGAGGAGTCTTTGAGCATGATGATCAGCTGGTTGATCAATGACGGTGTCATCATCTTGAAAGCCTGCGGAACAACGACCTTCTGCATTGACTTACCGTAGCCAAGGCCCAGTGAACGCGAAGCCTCAAGCTGTCCCGGATCAACTGACTGGATACCGCCGCGAACAATCTCGGCAATATATGCGGCCGAGTTCAGCGACAAGGTCAGCACGCCGGCAACCCAGATGCTGACATCCCAGCCGGTCAGCTGTGGCAGACCAAAGTAGAACATGAACGCCCAGAGCAGCAGCGGGGTGCCACGGAAGATATTGACGAAGGAAGTCGAAATTCCGCGCACCACAATGTTGCCCGAAATCTTCATGAACCCGAAGGCCAGACCCAGCATCATGGCCACCGCGAAGGAAATCGCGGTTACCAGCAAGGTGTTACCCAAACCAGTCATCAAGGCCGGCAAGGACTTGGCGACCAGGTCAAAGAAGTTACTTGGCACCGCTTCGCTTGGATCAGCCAGGTAGGTGTTTAGAATCTTGTCGTATTCGCCGTTAGCTTTCAGCTCGGCTAGCCCATCGTTGAATGCTGCGAGCAGGGCGGTGTTTTCACCCTTGTTCACCGCGAAGCCGTAAGAGCCGCCAGGCACCTTATCGGTAACGGTCTTCAGGCCATTGTTCTGTGCAATGCCATAGGCCAGCACCGGGTAGTCATCAAAGACCGCTACGGCACTGCCAGCCTTGACCGATTCATACATGGTGGCCGACTGGTCCAAGGACTTGACCTTAAACCCGTATTCATTAGCAATGGACTTCGCGTAGGTTTCACCCTCGGAACCGGTCTTCGCGACGACGGTCTTGCCCTTCAGGTCCTCATAACCCTTGACCGCTTCATCATCACGGTCAACTGCCATTTGGATGCCAGATTCAAAGTATGGCTCGGAGAAATCATAGATCTCCTTGCGTTCGTCGGTAATTGACATACCGGCGATCACACCATCAACCTGATTTGACGACAGCGCCTGCAGTGCGGCACTGAAGCCTAGGGAACGGATCTCGACATTAAAGCCCTGATCCTTAGCGATGGTGTTGAGCAGGTCCATATCGATACCTGTCAGCTTGCCATCCTTGCGGAATTCAAATGGCGCGAAGGTAGTATCGGTGCCGACAACGTAGGTTTGTCCGTCGACACTTTCATTTCCCTGAGCTAATGCTCCGGGTGCTCCGGCTACCAGCGCCATGAAACCGATGGATACCGCAGCGATCCACCGAGTTATACGCCTCGACCTCAAAGTTGTTCGTGTGTTATTCACTGCTGAATCACTTTCTATTGCGAGTAGGGCCTTGTGCCCCGGATGCAGTTCGATTCTTATGCTTGCTAGCCTATGACCAATAGAGCTGAGCGGGTACCCTTTCCGTCCATGTCCGCGCCTTAATTAGTAAATTTTTCGGGCTCATCCTGTCCGCGCTGAGCATAGCCAACCCCAGAACAGCTCACCGTGAGATTGAATAGATGTATGACTTCTGATTCGATGACCGCCGGCGCACCGCTGGCTGCAAAGATTCCAACCACCCGCGAATTCCACGGCGACTCATTCACCGACAACTACGAATGGTTGCGTGAAAAGACCAGCAATCAGGTACTTGACCACCTGAAAGCCGAGAATTCGTACACCGACTCGGTCACCTCAAATCAAGAGCAACTGCGCGCCGATATCTTCGAAGAAATCAAGTCACGCACCGTGGAAACCGATTTGTCGGTTCCCACGCGTCGACGCGGCTGGTGGTATTACACCCGCTCAGTTGAGGGCAAACCGTACACCATTCAGTGCCGCGTCAAGGCCGAGGATTCAGCTGATGCACGTAAAGATTGGACACCACCGGAAATCGACCCGGTACAGCCACTTGAAGGCGAGCAAGTACTACTCGACGGCAATGAGCTGGCAGAAGGTCAATCGTTCTTCTCGCTTGGCGGCATGGCCATCAATGAGCCAAGCAACCTGCTGGCCTATTGCATCGATACTCAGGGAGATGAACGGTTCACCCTGTACATCAAGGACTTAGAAACCGGTCAGCTACTTCCCGACGTCATTGAGGGCGTGTTCTACGGACTGACCTTCTCCCCGGACTCATCCACCGTGTACTACTTGGTGGTAGATGACACCTGGCGCCCACATCAGGTGCGTGCACATAAATTGGGGACCGACCCAGCCACCGACACTGTCATCTTCCAAGAAGATGACCCGGGCATGTGGCTCGGCTTTGATCTGAGCACAGATCACCAGCAGCTTTTGATTTCCAGTGGCAACTCCGAATACGCCGAGACCAGCGTCCTAGATTTGAATGACCCGCAGGCGCAGGTTCGACTACTCGTACCGCGTTCACTGCGACTGCTTCACGGGGTGGATCTGCTACCGGGCGCCGATGCTCGTGCGGTGATCACCCACGATTACCAGGCCCCCAATAATATGGTGTCCCTGGTGGAGCTCAGCGAGCTAGGCGCCGACACCGATCCGGCTAGCTGGACCACGGTGTTGGCTCACGAATCAACGGTGAAGGTCGAAGGGACGGCACTGACGGCAACTCACCTGGTACTTTCGGTGCGCCGCGATACCTGCGAACGAGTGCAGCTGATTGCGTTGGAGTCTTTGGGCACCGAGTCCCAGCAAGCGATTATTGAGCCAGCCTTTGACGAAGAACTCTTTACCGCCGCGGCGACCTTCGCGAACTTGGAAGCACCGCTGATCCGCATTGGATATACCTCGGACTTCACTCCTGCGCGGGTCTATGACCTGTGGCTCGACGACCTGGAATTGGTACTGCGCAAGCAAACCCCGGTCAATGATTATGATTCGGCGCAATACCTGTCCACTCGTGAATGGGCCACCGCTGCCGACGGCACCAAGATTCCGCTGACTGTGATGCGTCGAGCAGATTTGGATACCTCGGTTCCTAACCCGGTCTTGCTTTACGGTTACGGATCCTATGAGGCCTCGATGGACCCAGGCTTCGGAATTCCACGACTGAGTGTGCTGGACCGCGGCGTCATCTTTGTCATCGCCCATGTGCGCGGCGGCGGCGAGCTGGGACGCGACTGGTACCTGCAGGGTAAAAAACTGACCAAGAAGAACACCTTCACCGACTTTGTCGATGCAACTAACTACCTGATCGACACCGGTTGGGCAGACCCAGCACGGATTGTGGCGCTAGGCGGCTCTGCCGGAGGATTGCTGATGGGTGCCATCGCTAACTTGGCACCACAGCTATACACCGCGATCATTGCTCAGGTTCCCTTTGTGGACCCACTGACTTCAATTCTTGATCCAGAACTTCCGCTATCTGCTTTGGAGTGGGAAGAGTGGGGCAACCCCATTGAGGATAAGGAAGTGTACGACTACATGAAGTCCTACTCCCCTTATGAGAATGTCACCGCCGTGAGTTACCCACGGATTGCCGCGGTTACCTCGTTGAATGACACCCGAGTGCTCTATGTTGAGCCAGCTAAGTGGGTGGCCAAGCTGCGCGAGGTGGGCACGGGCAGTGAACCGATCTTGCTGAAGACCGAAATGGAAGGCGGGCACGGCGGCGCTTCGGGTCGCTACGAAGCGTGGAAGAACCGCGCGTGGGACTACGCCTTCGCCTTGGACGCCTTAGGCAAAAACACCGGCTCAGCCAAGTAGCTCGCTTAGCGAACTCTACAAGCGGCGGCCTGCAGGACCTGGTGAGGATCACTAACTAGGTTCGGCGGGCCGCCGTGGTCTTTAACTGCACGTTGCGCGGTGCAGGGACAGTCAACGCAATCATAAAGATTCTTCGGCTTAATTCGACCCACCTAGAGGCCTGCTCACGGCGAGATTTCGGTTTCGGGACTCAAGAAATTCACACCTTTGTGACGCCTACCATTAGACAGCAGGGCTTGATATGGGTCACAATCTAGTATTACCTAATGATCGTTCGGTAACTAATTCGGCGGAGGTCCCTATGAGCGAAACCCAAATAGATAAAGCATTGCCCCACGCAATCTTGCACAACGACTATGCAACCCAGTGGATGGGCATCGAAGTTGTCGAGGTCAGTGACGGGTACGCGGTCATTACGATGACACTGCGCCAAGAAATGCTTAATGGTTTTGGTATCGCCCACGGTGGCATGATCTTCAGCCTTGCAGACACCGCCTTCGCACTGAGCTGCAACCCTGCCGAAGGTTCCAAGGACACCATCACCGTGGCCTCCGGAGTGGATATCAACTTCCTCAAGCCAGGAATTCCTGGTCGATTGTTGACTGCTACGGGCCGCCGGGTCTCCCAGCAAGGACGCAGCGGGATCTATGACATTACCGTCACCCAGCCCACGAGCGATGGCGGTACCGAAACCGTAGCCGAATTCCGCGGCCGCTCACGCACCGTCCCACAGCCTAAAAACCGCTAAGCGTTCCACACCACACGAAAGAATGAGCATGTCACAGACAACTGACCGCGATAACCTGCCTAATCCACTGGATCCTGAAGAGACCATGAGCCGGGACCAGATCGAGTCGATTCAGCTCACCCGTCTCAAAGAGACTCTGGACTATGCGTACACCAATGTTCCTTACTATAAGGACAAGTACGACACCGCCGGTGTGCACCCTAGCGATTTGAAGGAACTGGCAGATCTGAAGATCTTCCCTTTCACCGAAAAAGAAGATCTACGCAAAAGCTACCCCTTTGGCATGTTCGCTGTTCCACAGCACCAGGTAGCGCGCATCCACGCATCTTCAGGAACCACCGGCCGAGCCACGGTGGTTGGTTACACGCAGCAGGACCTCGATGACTGGGCCAAAATGGGTGCACGTTGCTTGCGCCTGTCCGGCGTAAAGCCCGGCTGGAAGGTTCATAACGCTTACGGTTACGGCTTATTCACCGGCGGAATGGGTGCGCACGCCGCAGCCGAGCGCCTAGGCACCACCGTCATTCCGATGTCTGGCGGACAAACCGATAAACAGATCACCATGATTCAGGACTTCGAGCCGGATGCCATCTTGTGCACGCCGACCTACCTGTTGACTATCGGCGACGCGATGCAGCGTGCGGGACTTGACCCACGCAAAACCTCCTTGAAGGTTGCCGTATGTGGCGCAGAGCCGTGGACCGAAGAAATGCGTCACGAGCTGGAAGAAATGTTCGGCATTGATGCCTGCGATATTTACGGACTCTCCGAGGTGATGGGCCCAGGTGTGGCCGGGGAATCTGGCGAGCTCAAGGACGGAAGCCATATTTGGGAGGATCACTTCCGCCCAGAAATCGTGGATGCTTATGACTCAACGAAGGTTCTTGGCGACGGCGAACACGGTGAACTTGTTTTCACCTCACTGACCAAGCAGGCCTTGCCTATCATCCGTTACCGCACCCATGATTTGACACGGTTGCTACCCGGTTCGGTTCGCCCAGGACACCGTCGTATGGGTCGTATTACCGGACGCAGTGACGACATGATCATTTTGCGCGGTGTGAACCTCTTCCCAAGCCAGATCGAAGAGCTCATCTTGAAGTTGCCGGCACTCTCACCACACTTCCAGCTGGTACTCACCCGCCCGGGCCGCATGGATCAGCTCGCGGTCAAGGTTGAGCGCCGTGCCGGGATAAGCACCGAGGACGCTACCAAGGCCAGCGGCGAGTTGGCCAAGCTCATCAAGATCCATGTTGGTTCTTCATGTGCCATTGAAGTTCTTGACCCGGAGACGCTGGAGCGTTCTATGGGCAAGCTCAAGCGCATCTTCGACATGCGAGACAAGTAAAGTCCACCTAGCGTGGGATAATTAAGGGATCATGAAACTTATCGAAAAATCGCGCATGCCTGTGAAGCGCGGTCGCCCCGGCTACGATCAGGATTCCGTACTTCGTATTGCTGTCGAAGCTTTTAACGAACACGGGTATGAAGCGACGTCGATGGGTAAATTGGCGGACCGGCTGGGTATCAGTAAGTCCGCCATCTACCACCACGTTTCTTCGAAAGAAGATCTGTTGCGGCTCGCCCTTGATGAGGCACTGATTCCTTTGGAAGCTGTCATCGATGAGGTTCAGGTACATCAGGGAAGTGCCGATGAGCGCTTAGATTTCTTCTTGCGGGCCACCTTCCGCATCTTGATTTCCAAGCGTAGCTACGTCACCTTGCTGTTGCGCTTGCGCGGTAATACAGAGCTTGAACGCAATGCGTTGGATCGCCGTCGCGCTATGGACCGCCAGCTGGCACAGCTGGTCACCGAAGCGCAGAGCACCGGCAGGCTTCGCGAGGATCTTGATCCTCGGGCTACCGCCCGTTTGCTGTTCGGTCTGATCAACTCCGTTGTGGATTGGTTCCGCGAAGATGGTCCGATTGAGGCCGAAGATCTGGAAAACCAGGCAATTACCTTGGTCTTTGACGGATTGCACCCCACACAGAAGTAATTTCATGGCTTCGGCCCCGGTTCCTGATGCGTTTTTACGTTACAGGAGTCGGGGCCGAACTATGTTCTATGTCGCTTCGCAGTACCGAGCTATTCGTCTTCACAGGTTTCGGCGATAGCATCAAGAGGGTGCATTTTGCACCTACCCGATCATTTCCCAGTCAAACTTAAAGAAGCGTCGTGGAAGAACTTTTTTACACTCTTTTCTCCCAGCTGCCAGGTACTGAATCAGGCATGCAGGTTGCACTCTATGCACTAAGCGCACTTCTCTCGCTGGTCGCATGCATTCTGTTGGCGCATCGTAACGACCTAGGTTGGTGGGCACAGATCCTCGCGGTCTTCGCCGGACCGCTAGTCATTGCCATGCAGTACGACATGCTGTTCTTGATCTATGCGATCCCTGCGCTGTTTGTCGGCGTCTTTGGTCTCTGGCGGTTCTCCCGTTATAGCTTCCAGGGTAAGTTCACGCGGCAGGTCACTCGTTCCCCGCTGGGTCTTTCGGCAATCATCACCACGGTGCTCGGCATAGCCGTGTTGACCGCGCTTCACCTAGGTGAAATGCTCACCACTGGTTTTGCTTTCACTGCCGGGACCGGAACCATCTGGGTTTCTTACATCACCGAGGCCGCGGTCTTGATGGCCTTCTTCTTGGTCGCTCAAGGCATCCGCTCCGGCTGGCTGCTGATGGCGCTGGCCTCGGCCGTTTACGTGGCAACCCTGTTCACTAACAACCCGGCCTTCGCGTTGTTGTTCGTCTGGGTATTCATGGTCATCGCCTCGCTCTACGCATGGTTCATGTGGCGCGTGCTGCCACGCCGTGATGCCACCGCGCAGCTAGCGGATCACCAGGCCGTCACCGAATAGGCTCTAATCCTCGGATACGCCAAAAGGCGGTGGCTACGGAA